>JBFJQO010000033.1:0-12458 GCA_041616535.1 Woeseiaceae bacterium
AGCGGCGCGAGGTCGCCCGACGCGCCGACCGATCCGCGCGACGGGATGCGCGGGTGGATCCCGGCGTTGATCAAAGCGCACAGCGTCTCGACGAGTTCGAGCCGCACGCCCGAGAATCCCTCGGCCAGCGCGATGATTTTCATGAGCATGATGAGCCGCACAACATCGTCGTCGAGATCCTCGCCGACACCGACGGCATGCGAACGCACGAGGTTCTCCTGCAGCTGCGCGAGTTCATCGTCGCCGATGCGCACGGACGCGAGCTGCCCGAACCCCGTGTTGACGCCGTAGACCGTATCGCCATGTGCCACGACATCGTCGATCAACTCGTTGGATTCGGCGACGCGGCGGCGCGCTTCGTTGCCGAGTTCGACGGTCAGCGGCGCCTGCCATGCCTCTCGCAGTTCGGCCAGCGTGACGAGCTGATTGTCGACGAGCAGCTTCACGACGAGGCTCCGCCGTCGATCATCGGCAGCCTGAGTCCGTGTTCTCTCGCGCACTCCATCGCAATCTCGTAACCGGCGTCGGCGTGGCGCATGACACCGGTGGCGGGATCGTTCCACAACACCCGCGCGATGCGGCGGTCGGCGGCTTCACTGCCGTCACAGACGATGACGAGGCCGGCGTGTTGCGAGTACCCCATGCCGACGCCGCCGCCGTGGTGGAACGACACCCACGTGGCGCCGCTCGCAGTATTCAGCAAGGCATTGAGCAGCGCCCAGTCCGATACGGCATCGCTGCCGTCCTTCATCGCCTCGGTCTCGCGGTTCGGGCTCGCGACCGAGCCGCTGTCGAGGTGATCCCGGCCAATCACGACCGGCGCCTTGAGTTCGCCGTTGCGGACCATCTCGTTGAATGCGAGCCCGAGCTTGTCGCGCTGCCCGAGACCGACCCAGCAGATACGCGACGGCAGGCCCTGGAAGCGGATGCGTTCGCGGGCCGCGTCGAGCCACTGGTGCAGGTGCGGATCGTCGGGAATCAGCTCCTTGACCTTGGCGTCGGTCCTGTAAATGTCCTCGGGATCGCCCGACAGCGCGGCCCAGCGGAACGGGCCGACGCCGCGGCAGAAAAGCGGGCGGACATAGGCCGGCACGAAGCCCGGGAAGTCGAACGCATTCTCGACGCCCTGGTCGTACGCGACCTGGCGGATGTTGTTGCCGTAGTCGAAGGTCGGGACGCCCATTTGCTTGAAGGCGAGCATCGCACGCACATGTACGGCCATGGACTTGCACGCGGCCGCGACCACGGCATCGGGATCGCTCTCGCGTTTCCTGATCCACTCGTCCACGGTCCAGCCGATCGGCAGGTAGCCGTTGGCCGGGTCGTGCGCCGAAGTTTGGTCCGTCACGGCGTCAGGCCGGATGCCGCGCTCGACTAACTGCGGCAGGATATCGGCGGCATTTCCGAGCAGGCCGACCGAAACGGCTTTTCTTTGCGCCACTGCGTCCTCGATGATCGCGAGCGCCGCGTCCAGCGTGTCGGCTCGCGTGTCGAGGTAGCCCGTGTCGAGCCGCATCCGGATGCGATCGTCCTGGCATTCGACGGCCAGCATCGAGGCGCCGGCCATCGTCGCCGCGAGCGGCTGCGCGCCACCCATGCCGCCGAGCCCGGCCGTCAGTATCCACTTGCCGGACAGATCGCCGCCGTAGTGCTGGCGGCCCATCTCGGCGAATGTCTCGTAGGTTCCCTGCACGATGCCCTGGCTGCCGATGTAGATCCACGATCCGGCCGTCATCTGGCCGAACATGATCAACCCCTTGCGGTCGAGTTCGCGGAAGTGAGTCCAGTTGGCCCACGCGGGCACGAGGTTCGCATTGGCGATCAGGACGCGCGGCGCGTCCGCATGTGTTTTGAACACGCCGACCGGCTTACCCGACTGCACGAGCAGGGTTTCGTCGTCGTCGAGGTCTTTTAGAGTCTCGACGATCGCGTCGTAGCACGCCCAGTTGCGCGCCGCCTTGCCGATGCCGCCGTACACGACGAGATCCTGCGGCCGTTCGGCGACCTGCGGGTCGAGGTTGTTCATCAGCATCCGCAGCGGCGCCTCGGTGAGCCACGACTTCGCCTGCAGCGTGCTGCCTCTGGGTGCCTTGATCGTTCTCTTCATAGTCTTCGTCTTCCAGGAGGTTTGTAGTGCCCGGTTAGTTCGTAGCGGCTGCCCGGGTGGTGCAGCCGGCCGAACGTCACGGGTCGACCTTCGGACCAGGTCCGGCGAATGACCACGAGCGTCGGCTCGCCGTCGGGGATGTCCAGGTAGCCGCGCACGGCGGCGTTCGGCATGCTCGCGCGCACGACCTGCTCGGCCTCCTGCAACGGCGCCACCGAGGTCAGGTAGGCGCTCGGCGTCACACGCTCGAAATCCTGCTCGAGGCATTCCGGCGCGAATCTCGCGATGACGTGGCGGTCCTCTACCTGCACCGGCGTGCCGTTCTCGTGGTGCACGAGTAGCAGATGGAAGACGTCGGTGCCCTGCTCCACGCGCAGTGCCCTCGCGACGTCGCCGCGCGCATGCTGACGCGACTGGCGGATCACGCTGCAGGAGTGATGATGGCCGCGGCTCGCGATCTCGTCGGCAATGTTCTGTACTTCGAGCAGGTGTGACTGCGAGCGAAAATCGGAGACGTACGTGCCGCGGCCCGCGACGCGTTCGACATAACCTTCGTCGTGCAATTCGCGCAGCGCCCGGTTGGCCGTCATGCGCGAAACGTTCATCGCGTCCATGAGTTCGTGTTCGGACGGCACGCGGTCGCTCGGCTGCAGGTCGCCGCGCGCAATGCGTTCGATGATCAGGTCCTTGAGCTGCTGGTAGCGGGGCTTGACGGCGTTCACGACCGCGCCCCCAGTCGCTCGAGCGCGGCCACGAATTCGCGTCGTGCCCGGTCGCGATCGACATGCGTGGCGTCGACGACGCGCCAGTCCCCGTTGACCATGACGCGCTCGACGGGCAGCGGATAGCCCGAGAACACGAGCGCATCGAGACGCGACGCGTCGTCATGCCCGGCCAGCATCGGATCGTCGTCGCACAGCACGACGAGATCCGCCGGCGCCCCGGCCGCAATGCCGGCCACGTCATGACCCGCGGCACGCGCGCCGCCTTCGAGTGCGCGCACGAACAGCTCGCTGCCAACGTGACTGTCGCGCAGCGATGCCACGTTGCGCGAGTGCGACGCGAGGCGCTGACCGTACTCGAGCCAGCGCAATTCCTCGAACGGGTTAATCGAAATGTGGCTGTCCGAGCCGATCGCGATGCGTCCGTCGTGTGAGAGGAAATCGTGCAGCGGAAACAGTCCGTCGCCGAGGTTCGCCTCGGTGCTCGGACACAGCACGGCAACGGCGCCCGAGCGTGCGAGCTGCGCAGTCTCGTCGTCATCCATATGCGTGGCATGCACGCAGCACCAGTTGCCGCCGACGTCGAAGTTCTCGAGCAGCCAGCGCACGGGACGCCGTCCGTACGACGAGAAGCACTGGTCGACCTCGCGCTGCTGCTCGGCGACGTGGATGTGCAGCGGCAGGTCCGAGCCCGCGACCTCTGCGATGCGCTCGAGCGATGCGGGCGCGACCGCGCGCAGGCTGTGCGCGCCGATGCCGATGCTCGTCGTATCGCTGCACTGCGGCGACACGCGCTCGAAGTGCGCCAGGAAAGCGTCGATCGACATCGCGAAGCTCGCCTGTTGCGCGGTCGGCGCGGGATCCTCGAACCCGGCGCGTTCGTAGTGCACGGGCACGTAAGTCAGCCGGATGCCGCTGTCCGCCGCAGCCGTTACGATCGCCCGGAACATCGCATCGTCGCCGCCGCCGTTGGTCGGGTCGCGATGCAGGTAGTGGAATTCCGCCACCGAGGTGTAGCCCGCGCGCAGCATCTCGCAGTACGCCTGGCGTGCGATGGCCGTCAGCGCCTCGGCACTGACGCGGCCCGCGAGTTCGTACATGCGCTCGCGCCACGACCAGAAGTTGTCGCGGCCGGCCGGCGAACGCTCTTCCGTGTGTCCCGCGAGCGCGCGCTGGAACGCGTGGCTGTGGGCGTTGCAAAGCCCCGGGATGACGCAGCCGGCGTCTTCATCGGAGGCGGCTTGCTTGCAACCTGTCTCGACCTCGGCAATTCGCCCACCTTCGATCGTCATCCGGACGTCGTCGGTCCAGCCGCCGGGCAGCAGGGCTTTGCGGGCAAAGAGCATGGTCATCGGAGTCTCGCCAAGTTGTATATACAGGTTAGTGCATGCTACCGTGCGATGCAATGGACGTCCTGCTCACAGACCTGCACGCGGCGACGCTGGCTGGGGCCGATTACGGGGTCATCGAGGACGCCGCGATCGTGATCGAGGACGGCGCCATCCGGTGGATCGGGCCGCGCACCGGGCTGCCGGACGACGCGCCGCAGAAAGCGCGATCGCTCGGCGGCCGCTGGGTGACGCCGGCGCTGATCGATTGCCATACGCATCTCGTGTTCGCCGGCGATCGCTCGGGTGAATTCGAACAGCGTCTTGAAGGAACGAGTTACGAGGACATCGCCCGCGCGGGCGGCGGCATCCTTTCCACGGTGCAGGCAACGCGCTCGGCGTCCGCCGATGCGCTCTATGCCGGCGCGCTGCTGCGCGTGCAGGCGCTTGTCGCCGAAGGCGTCGGCACGCTGGAGATCAAGTCGGGTTACGGGCTCAACATCGAGAGCGAACTCAAGATGCTGGCCGTCGCGCGACAACTCGGCGACGCGATCCCGGCGACGATCCGGACCACGTTGCTCGCCGCACACACGGTACCTCCCGAGTACAAGGACGACCCCGATGCATACGTCGATCTCATCTGCGACGAAATGCTGCCCGAGGTCGTGGCGGGACGACTCGCCGATGCCGTGGACGCGTACTGCGAGTCCATCGCGTTCTCGCCCGACCAGGTCTCTCGAATCTTTGCGCGCGCGACCGAAATGGGCCTGCCCGTCAAGCTGCACGCCGACCAGCTCAGCGACGGTGGCGGCGCGGCGCTGGCGGCACGACACGCTGCGCTGTCGGCGGACCATCTCGAGTACACGTCGGCCGACGGCGTGCGCGCCCTGGCCGATGCGGGCAGCGTCGCCGTCCTGTTGCCCGGCGCCTACCTGACGCTCGGCGAAACGCAACGCCCGCCGATCGCGGCAATGCGCGAGCACGGCGTGCCGATTGCGATCGCTACCGACTGCAATCCCGGGACGTCGCCGATCTGCAGCCTGCGCGTCGCGATGATGCTCGCGGCGCGCCTGTTCCGGCTGACACCCGAGGAATGCCTTGCTGGCGTCACACGCGCAGCGGCCCGCGCGCTCGGCCTCGCCGATCGCGGTACGCTCGAGACCGGCAAGCGCGCCGACCTCGCCGTCTGGGACGTCGGGCATCCGCGCGAACTCGCTTACTGGTTCGGCACACCGCAATTGGCGGAGCTGATCGTTCGGGGGCAGACTACGGCCCCTTGAACGCCGACCTCCTCCACCGCAAAAGTTTCATCATTACGCTGGGCCTGTTGACGGCCACGGCGGCGTTGACCGTGGACCTGAGCCTGCCCGCGATTCCGGCCATGGTCGACGCGCTCGAGACGACGCTGCCGCGCGCCCAGCAGATCGTCGGCATCTTCATGATCGGCATGGCGTGCGGCCAGATCCCCGCGGGCCTGTTCGCGGATCGTCTCGGCCGCCTGCCGACCCTGTATGCCGGCATGAGTGTGTTTGCCGTCGCCGCCACGGTCGCGGCCGCCGCCAACGACATGGAGGTCCTGCTCGCGGCAAGGTTCATCCAGGGCTTCGGCGCCGCATCGGCCGTCGTGTTGTCGCGCGCCATCGTCCGCGACATCGCATCGGGCAAGGAAGCGGCGCGCCTGATGTCGTTGATGACGATGATCTTCACGGCCGCGCCCGTGATCGCACCGACGATCGGGGCGCTGCTGGTGTCGCAATGGGACTGGCGCGCACCGTTCATCGTGATCGCGGCGATGGGCTTCCTGATCATCGTCGGCGTTCGCGCGAATCTCGTCGAGACGCACGTGCCGGGCGTCAATGTCCACCCGGTTCGACAGCTTGCCAGCAGCTTCCGCGAGTTTTTCTCGCACCGGCAGAGCATCTTCGGTCTGCTGATGATCGTCCTGCCGCCGGCCGGTTTCATGTCGATCATCGCCGTGTCGGCTGCGATGACCGTCGAGATCTACGGCTTCACGATCCAGCAGTATGGCCTGATCTTCGCCCTGGCCGGCATCTCGATCCTGGTCGGCTCGGCCGTCAATCGCTGGCTCGTGACCCGCTTCGGCCAGCTCCAGCTCATCGGCCTCGCAATCGCCCTGATCTTCTCGGCCAGCGCGCAGCTGGCCGTCATCGCCTGGCTCGATGCGGCGCCGTTCGCCTGGGTGTGGTTCTGCGTATGCCTGTACATGTTCACGATCGCGATCCTGATGTCGAACGCCACCGTGATCGCCCTCGACCCGCTGCCGCGCATCGCAGGCGTCGCGTCGTCGATCATCGGCACGGTACAGAACATCATCGGCGCTTCGGGCGCGCTGATCGGCGCCGCGATTTACGACGGCACGGTGCGCAATGCGGTTTCGATCATGGCGGTTGCGGGGATCGCGGTCACAACGATCTTCCTGTTGCGCCGGCTGATCGCACCGGGCGACCTCGTGCATCACCCGGACGAGCTAGCGAGAGACTGAATGTCGGTCTTCTTGATGACTGGCCGTTATACCGGGAGCTTGTATTACAAGACCTCGACCGACTCCGCTACCGCAGTCTTGTACAAGAGCACCGGAATCATGCTCAGCCAGATCAAAAAGGCTCTCGATGCGCCACGCGGGATCGGCCTGCCCGATAGTTAGCAGGTCCCGAACCAAATCGCGGTAAAGACAAATGGAATTGAGAATGGCAGGGCGAAATTCGCTACCGCCTGGAAGCCGTACGTGAGGACCGCGCCGATATCGGCTACCCGCCGCAGCGAGCCAATAACATCAACACGATGACGCCGATGATCGTGCCAACGTAGACTTTCATGGAAACGGTCTTCCCTTCCATGCGTGCCATCACGTCAGAAGCGCCTTTCTTGACACCGGCAAGCGGGTCACCGGGCGCCTTCGTGAATGTCGGGCCGCCTGCATCTGCGTCCGGCGCATCGGTTTGGGGTGCTGTATCTTTCACCGCATCGTCGCTTTCGGTCGATTTGGAAGTGCTGTCCTTCTTGTCATCGCTCACAGGTTTGACTCCGATAATCTCCTTGGGTGGTACGACCGTTTGGGGTCGGTAGCGGCCATTCTACCTCAAACCCGGCTATTGGCTGCTTCCGGCCAAATGGGAGGGTTTTTGAAACGAGCATATGCTGATTCTGCCGGGCCCGACGACACGCGCGTGGTGAACAGGTAATTGTTGGGCAATAATCACGTCTCACGCACTGGGGAATAGCGAGTGAACCCTGAACTCAAACGCGCGGCGGAACTCGCCGCTGAATATCTGGACTCTCTCGATCAGCAGAAAGTCAGCGAAGAACCCGATCCGCAGGCAATTCGAAACAGGCTGCACAAGGAACTGACCGACGAGGGCCTGCCGCCGTTGCAGGTCATCGAAGAACTTGCCGAAGACGCCCGTGACGGACTGCTGAATACTGCCAATGGCAGGTTTTTCGGCTGGGTTATTGGGGGCGGTGTCCCGGTCTCCATCGCGGCCGACTGGTTGACCTCTGCCTGGGACCAGAATGCGGCTGCCTACGCCTGTTCACCGGCTGCTTCGGTTATTGAGGACGTGGTCGCCGAATGGCTGAAAGAAATCCTTGGCCTGCCGCCGCGGGCATCCTACGCGTTCGTCACGGGTTGCCAGATGGCGCATGTCACCGCACTTGCCGCCGCCCGCCATAAAGTGCTGGCCGACAAGGGCTGGTCGGCCGAAACGCAGGGCCTGGCTGGCAGTCCGCCGATTCGGGTACTGGTCGGTGAGCACCACGAAACCCTTTTACGCGCTCTGCGTCACCTCGGTATCGGCACCGATGCAGTCGTTCCGGTTGCCGTGCACGACGACGGCACAATCAATGTCGATGCGTTAGGAACTGAACTGGAGAAAAACCCGACCATGCCAACGATTGTTTCGCTGGCCGCCGGGGATTTGAACCGTGGCGCGTTCGATCCCATCGATGCAATCTGCGACCTGGCCCATGCGCACAATGCCTGGGTCCATGTGGATGGTGCTTTTGGCCTGTGGGTGGCTTCCAGCCGACGTTACCGGCACCTGGTGAAAGGCATTGAGAAAGCTGATTCCTGGGCAACGGACGCACACAAGTGGCTAAATGTTCCCTACGACAGCGGCATTGCGTTTGTTGCCGATCCCGAGTCCCACAAAACCGCCATGACCATACCGGCTGCCTATAAAATAGAGGTCGAGAATATGCGCGACCAGATCGAATGGGGACCCGAGTGGTCAAGACGTGCGCGTGGTATCCCACTGTACGCGGCTTTGCGGACACTCGGCCGCAACGGCGTTGCCGAAATCATTGAACGTTGCTGCGATTTGACCCGCGATCTCGTCTCCAGGCTCGGCAGCCTGCCCGGCGTTGAAATTCTATCGGAACCGATCATCAACCAGGGCCTGGTGCGATTCCTGGACCCCGATGATGATCACGACACAAGGACCCAGGAGGTCATCGACCGCATCAACGAAGGTGGTGAAGCATGGTTTGGGCCGACCACGTGGAGAGGCATGCGCGTGATGCGCGTGTCATTGAGTAATTTCCGTACCACCGCCCAGGACATCGATCGCACGGTCGCGGCAATCAAGACGGCCATGGAAGCCTGACCCTCGAGCCATCCGGCTAACTTCATCCTGCAGCAGCCAGGCAGATACAAGACATAATGCGCCACCGACGGAGGGCTACCGCTTCGGGGCTCTTTCCCGACACCCAACGGCGTTTCCGCGGAATCATTCCTAGAATTCACTTCAACTTCCGCACGTAGCACGCGCGAGCTGGCCGCAAACCGAACCCCGACCCGGGCGAGAACTTGACTTCGAACAAGCCAGTACTAGGCTTTTAATGTGTTTGTCGGAAACGATCCTGATGTCGAACCCGACAACGATCAAACTCGAGGAGTGAAGAAGAATGAACAAGAAACCCTTTAAGAAACACCGTCTGGCCCTGACCGCCTGCGCAACGTCAATCGTGCTGCTGGGCGCGAGCAATGCTTTCGCAGGTGAAATAACGGGCAACGGCAAAGAGATTGAGGTCAAGGGCAAATCTGCATGTGCTTTTTCCGGGCGCGAAGACACGCCCGGCGAGACGTTTCCCGACGGAACCCGCGTCTTCCGGGGCTTGTTAACGCAATCCTGGGGGCAGCTGACGGCGGAGGCGAAAGCGTTCTTCCTGTCAATCGGCGCCCATCCCGGCAATGCCTGCAATCCCAGTAAGAGCGGCGACTAAACGGAATCCGGTTGGAAACTTCCACCGGGACGATGTCGGCATCAAGGTAACTCGCTCAACACCTTGTCGACATCCTGCCGTGTCTGCTCGGGCGTGATCTTCGGATAGCCGAACCACAGCATGCCGACGACGAACTCGTCGTAGCGGTCGGCGCCGATGATCTCGAAGAAGCGCGGGTCGCGCGTGATCGGGCCCGTCGTCCATTTCGAACCAATGCCGGCCTTCCAGAGATACAACATGAAGTTCTGCACGGCCGCACAACACGCCGCGTAGTCCTCGCGTTCGCGCAGTTCGTCATCGTTGTGCGGGCACGTGACAATCAGCCAGCCCGGCTTCTCACTCCACTGGCTGCGCTTGTGTTCGCCGTGCTCGGGCGACTTCTTCGCGGCGACGATTGCGGCATTCAGGTCGACGATCCGCCGGATCGTCTCGCGGCCCGGCAGGATGAAACGCCACGGCTCGGTCAGGTAATGATTGGGCGCCCACGTTGCGACCTCGATCGCCTCGCGCACGAGTTCGTCCGGCACGGGCGTCTGGATGTACTGGTCGATCGTCCGGCGGCCGCGCAATGTTCGCGCGAACTCGCGCAGCTCGTGTGTCTCGTAGCTCGGTGCCTTTTTCATCAGACGCGCTCGATGATCATTGCGATTCCCTGCCCGACGCCGATGCACATCGTACACAGAGCATAGCGGCCGCCCGTGCGGCGTAACTGGTACGCCGCCGTCGTCACGAGGCGCGCGCCCGACATGCCGAGCGGATGCCCGAGGGCGATCGCGCCGCCGTTCGGGTTGACGTGCGCTGCGTCATCCGGGACGCCGAGCTGGCGCAGCGTGGCAAGACCCTGCGCCGCGAATGCCTCGTTGAGCTCGATGACGTCCATTTGCCCGATCTCGAGGCCGCAGTGCTCGAGCACTTTCTGCGATGCAGGCGCGGGCCCGATACCCATGATGCGCGGCTCGACGCCGGCGACTGCCCAGCCCGCGACGCGGGCGAGCGGCTCGAGGCGGTTGGCTGTCGCGGCCTGTTCGGACGCAACCAGCATCGCGCAGGCGCCGTCGTTGATGCCCGATGCGTTGCCCGCGGTGATCGTGCCGTCCGGCCGCACGATCGGCTTTAGCTTCGCCAGTCCCTCGATCGTCGAACCCGGCCGCGGATGTTCGTCCAAATAGACTACGATGCCGTCGCCGCGGCGCTGCGGCACGGTCACGGGCACGATTTCATCGGCGAACACGTTGGCTTCGGCCGCGGCTTCGGCGCGCTGCTGACTGCGCAGCGCGAACGCGTCCTGGTCCTCGCGCGAAATGAGAAAACCGTCGGCGACGTTCTCGGCCGTCTCGGCCATCGAGTCGATGCCGTACTGTTCCTCGATCCTGCGGTTCACGAAGCGCCAGCCGAGCGTCGTGTCGTACGACTCGGCGTTGCGACCGAACGGTGACGACTGCTTCGGCATGACGAAGGGCGCACGCGACATCGACTCGACGCCCCCCGCGATGCCGAGCGCGATCGCGCCCGTCCGGATGCCGTCCGCGATGTTACCGACCGCATTCATGCCCGAACCACACAGGCGATTGACCGTTACGGCTGGCACCGTGACGGGCAGGCCCGCCAGCAACACCGCCATGCGCGCGACGTTGCGGTTGTCCTCGCCGGCCTGGTTGGCGCAGCCGTAAGCGACATCCTCGATCTGAACGGGGTCGAGATTCTCGTTGCGCTCGAGCAGTGCCGCTATCGGTATCGCGGCGAGGTCGTCGGCACGCACCGACGACAGTGCGCCGCCGTAGCGGCCGATGGGCGTGCGGACCGGGTCGCAGATGAACGCATCTATCACCGGTCGGCTCCGCGGTCATGCGGAGAACCGCGTTCCGTGTCGTCGTATCGCCGTCCGAGCATGATGCCCGCGCCGGCCCAGATGCCTGCCACGATCGCGGCAATCGCGGCGACGCCGGCCGTCCCCAGCGCCAATGTCGTCGTCAGGAACGTATAGAACCACGCCGTCAGCATGTCGCCACCTCGGTACACGACGACATCGATCACTGGCTTCGCCTTGTAACGCGTGTCGGCATCGACCGCCGTAAACAGCATTTCGCGACCCGGTCGCGTAATCGCATAGTTGCCCGCACGGCGTGTGATCTGCAGGCCGGCCAGCACGGCCAGGACCGGGCTCAGCGCGACGACAACCCAGCCGCCGACCATGAACACGGGAATCAGCGCGAGCGTCGTCGGCATGCCGACGCGCGTGGCGAGTCGCCCGGTGACGAACAGGCCGACGACGAAGGTCAGGGAATTCACGGCCAGGTCGATGCCGGCCCAGATCTGGGTCCGGACCTCGCGGTCGAAATCGCCCATCATCTTCCTGAGTTCGAAATAGATGAACGTGTTCATGATCACGTACAGCAGGATGAAAAGGCCGATCGCAATCAGGTAGGGATTGCTCGCGAACGTCTTGAACCCGGAGAACGGGTTGGCGCTGAGTTCGCGACCGCCGGCCAGGTCCGCCTGGACGCCCGCATTGCCGAGATCGGATACGCGCAGGTGCTCGAGACGGCCGATAATGGCGAGCGGCAGCATCAACAGCACGGCCGCAATCAGCAGCAGGTTCAGGTTGCCGATCCGGTCGGCAAATAGCGCCGCGACCGCCGGCCCCACGATGGCGCCCGCCGTGGCGCCCATTGCGATGATCGCAAACAGGCGCTTCGCCTGTTGCTTGTTGTACAGCCCGGACATGAAGGTCCAGAACACGGATAAATGGTACAGGCTGAAGACGCTGAGCCAGACGTAATACGCACGGTTGACGAGGTCGTTGTCACCGAGCGCCCGGCCCGCAACGTAGAACGCCACGAACGTGAACGCGAAAAACGCGTACATGCTCGGCACGATGACGCGCATGCGGATGCGCGATATGACCGCGCCATACAGGCTGACGGCGATCAGGCTGATGAAAAAGGTGGACGTCCACAGCCAGCTGAGTTGCTCGTCGGTCCAGTCGGACGACAGTGCATCGCGCACCGGGCGCAGGATGAAATACGCCGTCATGAGCAGGAACACGAAAGCGAACGACAA
>JBFJQO010000034.1:0-12454 GCA_041616535.1 Woeseiaceae bacterium
ACTGCGGCTCGGCAAGCGGTTCGCCGAGCGCGGGCGGTGACTGGATGAAAGACGTGTGTGATCCGCCGCCATGATGTCACTGCTGAAAAACCTCGCCTCGTTGCGGCTGACGCTGGCCGGGATGATCCTGCTCGCGGTACTGGCCGTCATCGCCAGCCGCAGTGAAGGCGTTGATGCCGGCATCACGGCCTTGCCGCTCGTCATACTCGTCCTGAATCTGTTTGCGGCCTTGTTGACGAACCGGAGTTTCCGCGCCCAGACGGGGCTGCTCGTCTTTCATGTTGGCCTGCTGCTGGTCTTCGCATGCATCGGGCTGACGGTGTTGCTGCGCTTTGACGGCCACGTCGAGGTTCTCGAGGGCAGCGCTTTCGATGCAGCCCGGGTCGAGACGGTCGAGCAGGGCTGGTGGCACGTCAACCGGCTCGATGAGATCGAGCTCTACCAGGGCGAAGTCCGGATCAACTACCTGCCGGGACTGAATCGGCAGGACACACACAGCACCGTCGAATACCGTGCAGCCTCGGGTGAATTGCACCGCATGACCCTCGGAGACACGCGCACGGCGAGAATCGACGGCTACCGGATCGCGGCTACCTTCAACAAGGGGTTCGCGATACTCCTGCATTGGACCGGCGATGACGGCAGCGAAATGCTCGGCGCGGTGCACATGCCGTCGTTTCCGGAGTTCGACTGGAAACAGCTGACGACGTGGACCACGCCGGCGGGCCAGGCGATCGATCTCGAACTCGATTTCGACCAACCGGTGTCCAGCGATAACGCGGAGTGGACGTTCGGCCCGACATCGATGCCGTATGCGGTGCACGTGTCGATCGCCGGCGACGCACCACGCAGCATTCGCAGGGGCGAATCGGTCAGGCTCGCAGGGGGTGTCGTACGTGCCGTCGATCTCAGGGTCTGGATGGCCTACCAGATCGAATACCTGCCGTTCCTGACATGGATGTTCGTTGCGGCATTTCTCGCAATTGCCGGGCTCACTGCGCATTTCGCCAGGCGTTTCCTGCCGGCAGCAGCACGAGCCGGGACCACGACAAAGGAGGACGCGCTTGTTCATGTCGCTCGCGCTTGAACGCCAGCTCGTCCTCGTGTCGGTCCTGTTGCTGGCCGCGGCGACGCTCGTCCAACTGGCAGGAGTCGCGCTCGGGCGCATCGCGTACCGGCCGACGGCGGGCATTTATGCCGTTGTCATCGCGGTTCTCACGGCCGCGATCGCCGGCCGCTGGGTGCGTGAAGGGCAGGGACCGTTCCTGACGTTCTACGATATTCTGCTGAGCAATCTCTTCAGCCTGACCCTGGTATTCCTGCTGGTCAGCGCGTCGCTTCCCGCCATACGACCCGGCGCACTCGTTGCGACTCCCCTGCTGCTCGTGATCGGCGTCTGGCTCACGGACATGTCGGCGCTCGCCGCGCCCTTGCCAGGCGCCTTCGACAACACCTGGCTCTGGGTGCACGTGATCAGCGGCAAGCTGTTTCTCGGACTTTGTCTTGCCGCGACGGCCGCCGCGAGCGTCATGTTGCTAAGCGAGTCCGGGTCGAGCCGGCGTATAGCGGTCCTGACACCGCATCCGCAACAAACCGAGCAGATGATCTGGGCGCTGTTTTTTGTCTCGTTCATCTTTCACAGCGTGATGCTCGTGGCGGGGGCTGTCTGGGCACACAGCGCCTGGGGCCGCTACTGGTCCTGGGATCCGCTCGAAACCTGGACGCTCGTAACGTGGCTGATGCTCGGCGGAATTCTGCATGCACGCGTGACCTTCAGGAATCTGTCACAACGGGCCGGTCTTGCGCTTATTCTGGCGGCGTTCGTCGTCGCCTTCCTGACATTCTTTGGCGTGCCGTTTCTCAGCATCGCGCCGCACAAGGGGGTCATGTGAGCCGGCGGCTCGACAAACGGTACACGGTGATACCGGCTGTCCTGGTCGTAACGGCCCTGGCCGGGTTCGCGCTGCGCTCGATAGAACCGCAGGGCGAGCCCGTGACGGTGCAGGCAGAATACGACTTGCACCTGTTGCACCAGCAGTTTCAGCAAGCCGTAGCGCTGCTGCAACACGGCGAATACGATTACGCGGTGCAGGGATTTCACGAAGTCCTGAAAGTCGCGCCGGACATGCCCGAGGCGCACGTCAACATGGGTTTTGCCCTGCTGGGACTGGAGGAATTCGCGGCGGCGAAGAGTTTCTTCGACACGGCGACGAATCTCAGGCCCGGGCAAAGCAACGCCTACTACGGGCTTGCCATCGCACACGAAGGGCTGGGGGAATTGCCGCAGGCCGTGGCCGCAATGCGAACGTATACGCATGTTGCCGACGGCGATGAACAGTATCGCCGTAAAGCCGAGGCGGCAATCTGGGAGTGGGAAGCCGAACTGACGGTAAAAGAACAATGAACGCGAAACAGAATCTTGCGGTTTTGATGCTGCTGTCCCTGGCGCCCGGCGCACAGGCGGCCAGCTGCGACGAGGACCAGAGCAAGGCACGCCAGGTGGCACAGAAACTCGATCTGCTGGCGCGGTTGCTGGACGATTCGGAACCGCTGCGCAGGGCGCGGGCAGCGGGCGATGCCGACGTTCTTGCGACGATCGAGGAAGCGCACCAATCCATGGCGGACGCGCGCACGGCGCTCGATAACGGATGCGTTGCGGAGGCATCGAGTCTCTCGTCGTCCGGCATCAAGCAGGCCACCTCGGCGTTTCGCAAATCGCCCGACAAGCGCGCGACGCAGGTACGCGATACGTACGAAGAGGCGCTGAAGTTATCGACGAGTTTCCTGCTGTCGCTCGGCGGTCAGTCCGCGCAGCAGCATGAACTCAGCGACGAGGACCTGGTCGGCATCGAGCGCCAGATCGAGCGTGCCGAATCGCTTGCATCGAGCGGCAATTATGCCGAGGCGGTGGGTCTGCTCGTGCCGGTCAATGACCGCCTCCAGCGCCGCCTGGCCGCGATTCTCAGTAACAAGACCCTGTACTACGAAAAGGACTTTGCGACCGAGGCGGACGAATATGTCTATTACAAGGAGCAGTACGAGGGCTACCTGATGCTGCTGAAGACGGGGCAAAAAGAACCGCCATACAGTGCCAGGACTCACATCGAGTCATTGCTGGGAAGCGCCTCGGGCCTGTACCAGGAGGCGGAGGGCAGGGCGTCCGCCGAGTCGTGGGACGATGCCATTGTCAAGATGCAGGACGCCGTGAACCACGTCGAGCAGGCGGTGCGCGCCAGCGGCTTTACCTACTAACGAGATCAAAGAAGCGGACACTATGAGCCAGGACAATCAGGACACCATCCATCCCGACTTCAGGACACTACTCACCTGGATCGCCTCGGGGCTGCTGCTGTACTTGCTGGTTTCGGGTGCGCTCGTCTTCTGGCTGCCGTTCGGCGCGTATACGCAGTACTCCGTCATCGTGCATTCGGTCGCCGGCGTGCTGGCGGTGCTGCCTGTCCTGGTTATCGTCGTCATGCACTGGCGTCGCCGCATTGCGTTGATCGCCGGAAGGCCCGCAGCCCTTGCCAAAGCGGGCGTGTTCGTGCTCGCCGTCAGTATTGCGAGCGGACTGGCGATCGTCCTGCAGTCGGTGTTCGGCCGCAAGGTCGATGACGTATGGTGGCTCATGCACCAGGGGTCGGCACTCGCCTTCGGTATCTTGCTGTTCCTGCATCTTCTGCCGATCCTGATGCGCTATGCCAACACGCCTTCGACACCCCGGCGTATCGCACGCCGCTGGTTCCTTGCCGCCGCGGCCGTTACGATCGCGACGCCGTTCGTGCTGACGAACTGGCTCGCGGGGCAGGTCGAGGCAACCGATCGCTTCCAGTCGTTTGCGGCCGACTACGTGTGGCGATACGGCGAGGATCGCCCGTTCTGGCCCAGTCGTGCCCGCATCGCGGACTCGCCGTGGGAGAAGCGTCTGCGCGACGGTCTGCCGGCCATCTTCACCACCCAGGAACAGGAACGGCTGCTCACGTCGTTGGCCGACGATGCACAGGCCCGCGGCGGACCGCTGGAGCGGCTCCGGCGGGAGGTCTCGCTGATGGCGCTCGCGGCGGATCGGCAGGCGCAATTCAACGAACTGGTCGCCGCGGCCGGTGAATCGTTGCTGCGGGAAGGTGCGCTCAGGCCGGAGCCCCTGCTGGGTTCGGAGTCCTGCGGTTCTTCCGGCTGCCACGACGACATTTACAAGGAGTGGGTGCCCAGCGCGCACGGATACGCGGCTTTCGATCCGCTGTTCGTCGACGTCCAGGAGGCCCTGGCCGAATCCGGTGGAGCGGCCGATACGCGCGCCTGCGCGGGTTGCCATGACCCGGTGACGCTCCTGAGCGGGGCTCGTGATGGCAGCTCGATCAGCGGCGACCACTTGGTTATGAACGAGGGCGTGTCGTGTCTCGTCTGCCACAGTATCGCGGAGACCGATACCAACGGTAACGGTGGCTACGTTCTGTCGATTCCCGAGCGCTACCTGTTCGCCGGGCAGGAGGGGGGCGGTGATTTCTGGAACCGATTCCTGATTCGCAGTTACCCGCAGCAGCACATCGAGACTTTCGCCAGGCCGCTGTACGAAGAAAGCGAGTTCTGCGCGGCTTGCCACAAGCAGACCGGGAGCCTCGGGGAGGATACGCCGATCGGACTGGCGCAGGAACAAAACGAGTACGACAGCTGGCGGGCGGGGCACTGGCACAACGAGGATGAACCGGACAAGACGATCAGCTGCCGCGATTGCCATATGCCGCTGGTTGCGGGCGCCGACCCGATCGAGGGCGATCAACATCGGAGTCATCGCACGCTGGGCAGCAACATGTACGTCCCCGCGGTCCTGGACCTTCCGGGCGGCGCCGAGCAGGCCGCGCAGACGATTCTGTGGCTGCGCGGCGAGATCGAGATTCCCGAAATCGCCGACAGGTGGGTTGACGGTCCGGTCGTGGCAATGAGCATTGTGGCGCCCGATGAGATCGAATCGGGCGAGCTCGTGAACGTGACGCTGGTGCTGCACAACAACAAGACGGGGCATGACTTCCCGGCCGGGCCACTCGATATCCTTTCAAGCTGGATCGAACTCAAGGTCGAGGACAACCTCGGTCGCACGTTGCTGCATCTCGGCGACCCGGCCGGCGACAAGCCGACGCTCGACGCGCCGATCGTCTACAAAGCGGACTGGTACGACAAGAATGGGCTGCCGGTCGAGCGGCACAATATCTGGGAGGTCGTCGGATCGAGTTACAAGCACGCGCTGGAGAGCGGCGGCGTCGAAAGCGTCGACATCGCGTTTCGCTGCCCGGTAATCGCAAGACCGAAGATCTCCGATTCGTTCAGTGAGCAGGGACCGGGCGAGCGCAAGTCCGACGTCGTGTTTTCAATTGAAAATAAACAGGTTACGGAGCTTACGGTGACGGCCCGCTTGTTGTACCGCAAGGCGGATCCCGAGTTCATTGCCAGGACATACGCCCTCGAATCCGCGATCGAGGCGCCCACGATCGAGCTGAACGTGGCGACACATACGATCTCAGTCGGCTCACCCTGACGGAGAAATCGGCTTGACCTAGCCGGAGGCGGGGTTAGACTCTGTCTCTCTCTATGCCGGGCCTCCGGCAATTGGTGGAGCCGAATCATTAATTCGTTACCCGATACCGCCGCGCGCTTGAAGCAGCTCTATCCCGGCATCAGTCGCCTGGACGAGAGCGTGGACGGCCGCCTGCTCGACATTGCGCAGACGGTCAATGTGCCGACTGGCGGTATGCCATTCCGCAAAGGCGATGCGTGCAAGAATTTCATTCTTTTGCTCGACGGCTGTGTGCGTGTCCAGTTATCGTCTGAGGGAGGCCGCGAGGTGACCTTGTACCGCGTACGACCCGGCGATACCTGCGCATTGACGACGTCCTGCCTCGTCGGCAGGGAGGACTACCCGGCCGAGGCGATTGTCGAGGAGGACGTCACGGCGCTGATGATCCCGGACCAGGAGTTTCGCCAGGCATTGCTCGATTCCGAGGGATTTCGCCTGTTCGTCTTTCGCGGGTTTTCCGGGCGCCTGTGCGCGATCGTGTCGCGCATGGAGGCCATTACGCTCAAGACGATCGATGAGCGCCTGGTCGAGGAGTTGCTGAAAGGAGACAGCAACGAGCTGTCGAATATTACGCACAAGGTCCTTGCGTCGGAGATCGGCACCGCGCGGGAGGTCGTGTCCCGCAAGCTCAGGCGGTTCGAGTCGGACGGATTGATTCGTTCGTCACGCGGGCGTATTGAGATCCTCGATCGTGACAAACTCACTGCGCTGCGCGGCCCCTGAGGGTTGCGCGGGGCCGATATCCCATCGGCCCCTGGCACGGTCGAACCGGGTCAGCCTTTGGGCGCCCAGACAGTGCACCAACCGTTTGCATTGACGACTTTCCCCGGGAAGATCTGACAAGGGAGCCACGCTTCCCCGCCGTTGCCCTGGACCAGTGCGCAATTGGCACAGGTCTGGTCCGCGGCCGGATTGGTGCGCGTCGCCGGGTCTACCGACGACGCATCGTGCGTGTACTTCATCGATTGTGCCATCGGATCGTCTTCCGACAACTGCGGCAGATCGGTAGCGTGTGTCGGGCGAATCGTGCCTGCAAAACAAGCGGCTGCTGCTACGGCGGACATCTGCATGAACTCCCGGCGTGCGAATTTCTTCATGGGTATCTCCTCGAAATCTGAATTTGGCGCGTGAGATTAGCGGATACGACCTGTCGGTCCGATAGCGGGAAATGCGTATGGGATCGGCCGAATTCCGGCCGGCCACCGGTCATCTTCCCGCTCCGGGAACAGGTGCGATACTCGAGTTTGAAGCGGAGCCGGGGTCCGTTCCGTAACTAAGTCACGCTGAGCGGCTGCGGCAGATGCGTCGTAGCTCGGCGGGGTCGAGAATCGTGACCTTCTTCCGGCCGAGCGCGATAAGTCCTTGTTTTTCCATGCGTTTCAAGTGGCGCGAGACAACCTCCCGCGCGGTACCGATCTCGACCGCCAGGTCATCGTGCGTGACGTGTGTCTCTTCTCGTTCATACAAATCGATGAGCACTCTCGCCAGGCGATAGTCGATCGACGTAAAAGCCAGTTCTTCCATCCGGCCGATGACTCTCGCGAGCCGTTCCGAAAAACCGTCAAAGACGAAGCGGCGAAACGGCGCAGACATTTCCACCGTTTGCTCGAAGACGTCTCTCGAAAATGCCAGCGCCTCGATGTCCGTCTCTGCGATGGCCTCGGCAGGGTATTCGTCGCTGCTGAAGAGACACGACGTCGTCAGCACGCAGCTGCCGCCCGGGCCGATCCTGTATAGCGTGACTTCTTTTCCCTCCTCGGAAATCAACTGGACCCGGATTCGCCCACTGAGCAGGATGAGAAACGATTCGCAGGCGTCTCCCGGCCGGAAAACGAACTCGTCGGCATCCATGTGCACGTGCATGCCTGAGGCCAGGAATCGTTTGAGTGTCGCATCGTCGACGTCGCGAAGTTCGGCGGGAATAGCGGACATGATCAGAGTATGACCGTATTCATGATCCCGGTAAACGATCCGGCGTCCGTTGCCCCGGGGGCCTGCTATATTGTATTTCGCAGTCACGATCCGAAGATCGCTGGCAGCACCGGTTCGAGGAGACGCGGGTTTGCAGACACGTGACGTCGTCATCATAGGGGCTGGAATCATCGGTCTTTCGATCGCCTGGCAGCTCGCCCGCCGATCCAACCTGCGTATCACGGTGCTCGAGAAAGGAGCGGGTGTCGGTGAGGGCTCTACCGGGGCATCGTCCGCCATTTGCCGCTATCGCTACTCGGCGGACGAGATGGTGCGATTCGCACGCGACGGCATTCATGCTTACCAGGAGTGGCAGGCATTCACGGGTCTCGAGTCGCCGCGCGCACGATTCAATCGTGATGGCGTGCTGTGGATGCCCGGGAGCGATGCGACCTGGGCAGACCGCGAGCATGAACGCATGCAGCGACTCGGTATTGCCACCGAAGTCCTCGACGATGCCGGACTCCTCGAGAGGTTTCCCGCGTTCAGTCCATGCACGGTGGCCCCGAACACCAAGACCGGTGAAGCGCATGAATGTCGCGGTGGCAGTCGCAACCTGCTCGAGACCGATGGCGGATACATCGACCCTGTCTCGACCGCGCAGGACCTGGCCGATGCGTGCCGGTCCGCGGGCGTCGACGTGCGCTTCAGGAGCCGGGTAACGAACGTCGATGTCGCCAATGGGTGTGTCGCGTCCGTGCGATTGGCGGATGGCGAGACGATCGCCACGGGACTTCTCGTCAATGCGGCCGGACCCTGGTGCACCCGGCTGTACACGGCCTGCGGCCTGGACATCGGGTGGGACCTGGAGCCCGTGCGCATCCAGATTGTTTATCGGGATCGACCGCGCGAACTGGCAGGCCACATCCCGGTCACGGCCGACCTCGAGGGCGGCATCTACTTTCGTACCGAGAATCGCGGTGCGCAACTGGTGGTCGGGTCCGTGCTCGAGGAAGACGAGAAGGAGCGGGTGGCCGATCCCGACCGGTTTCAAACCGAGACCGACCAGGAGTTCGAGATCCGGGTGCTGCACGTCCTGCATCATCGGCTGCCGGCGTTGCCGTACACGGGCCGGATTCGCGGCTATTGCGGCCTCTACACGATCAACCGCAACGACGTGCACCCGATCCTCGGGCCCACCGACATCGAGGGCCTGTGGGCGGCCAACGGGTTCAGCGGCCATGGCTTCAAGATCGCGCCGGCGGTCGGGTCGATGATTGCCCGCGCCATCACGGGCGAGCACCGGGACTTCGATACGGACGTCCCGATCGAGTCCTTTGCGGTGCACCGCGAGCCCATTCGCCTGGAGACCAAATCGGTTCTCGCCTGATCCGACCCGGGATTCGAGCGCCCATTTCGTCGGCGCGCGCAACGGCTGCCCTTACTGAGACGTCGTTCCGGACTTTCGGCCGACGGCCGGCTACGCTGTGTGACAAGCCAGTGCGCCTCCGGGAAGGTCACGCATGAGCAGTCAGACCATCGTCATCGCCAAACGCCGCGGGCTTCGGGACCTCGTCAAGTCGCAAGGGTTTACGGCATTCATCACAGCCGTGATCGTCGTCAACGCGATCACGCTGGGTCTCGAGACGTCACCCGCGGTCGTCGGTGCGATCGGTCCGCTGTTGCACCTCGTCGATTCGGTAGCGCTCTGGATCTTCACCGTCGAGCTGCTTCTGAAGCTGTTCGTCTACCGGGCACGCTTCTTCCGGGACGGCTGGAACGTCTTCGACTTCACGATCGTCACCATCGCCTGGATACCGGCTGCTGGCCCCCTGTCCGTACTCCGTGCCCTGCGCATCATGCGCATCCTGCGTCTGGTGTCGATCGTGCCGTCGATGCGTACGGTCGTCGGCGCCCTGTTCCGCGCCCTGCCGGGCATGGGGTCGATCGTCACCGTGTTGTTACTCGTGTTCTACATCGCCGCTGTCATGGCGACGAACCTGTTCGGCGGCCAGTTCCCGCAGTATTTCGGCAACATCGGCGCGTCGATGTTCAGCCTGTTCCAGATCATGACGCTCGAAAGCTGGTCCATGGGCATCGTGCGCCCGGTCATGAACGTGTATCCGTACGCCTGGGCGTTCTTCGTGCCGTTCATCGTCGTGACGAGTTTCACGGTGCTGAACCTGTTCATTGCCCTGATCGTCAACTCGATGCAGGCGCTCAACGCCGAGACCAGCGAGGACCTGCAGGAAGAAGCCGAACTCGCGCACAACGAGCGCGAGGCACTGGCGCGCCAAATCGACCTGCTCTCCACGGAAGTGCGCAAACTGCGCCGCGAGCTCCGCGGCTAAGCCGAAAATACCGATCTGCGGGCCGCACGACGGTGTGGCAGAGCGGCGCCAACAGGAGGACAATGGTGCGCGGGCGGCGCGCCCGGCACAGTGATTGCGGCTTCGTCTCATTGATCTAAATAATCGCATATTGCAATCGAAACAATCCATTTTACTTAAGATTAATTCCGCGGTTAACTGCATCAGGCGCGACTCTCAAACCCGATTCGACAAGGGGTAAATCGATGCACAAACCGACAATCAAAATACTCTCCGCAACCCTGGCGATGGCCGCTTTGCTCGTCCTGCAAAGCCCGGCTCATGCCGACGGTGCGGCAAAACCCAACAAGTTCTGGTGGCCCGAACAGGTGGATCTGAGCCCGTTGCGTGCGCACGCCCAGGAATCCAACCCGATGGGCAAGGACTTCGATTACGCGGCGGAATTCGCGACGCTCGATCTCGGCGCCGTCAAGAAAGACATCGCGGCCGTTCTCACCGATTCGCAGGACTGGTGGCCCGCCGACTTCGGCAATTACGGTCCGTTCTTCATTCGCATGGCCTGGCACAGCGCGGGCACGTACCGCACGCTCGACGGGCGTGGCGGCGCCGGCGGCGGGCAGCAGCGTTTCGACCCGCTCAACAGCTGGCCCGACAACGCCAACCTCGACAAGGCGCGGCGGCTGCTCTGGCCGGTCAAGCAGAAGTACGGCCGCAAGCTGTCGTGGGCCGACCTCATGATCCTCGCGGGTAACGTTTCGCTCGAGTCGATGGGCTTCAAGACCTTCGGCTTCGCCGGCGGTCGCGAGGACGACTGGGAAGCGGACATGGTCTACTGGGGTCCCGAGAAAGAATGGCTCGCCGACGAGCGTTACAAGGGCGACCGGAAGCTCGAGAAGCCGCTCGCTGCCGTGCAGATGGGCCTCATCTACGTCAATCCGGAAGGCCCGAACGGCAACCCCGATCCGCTGCTCGCCGCGAAAGACATTCGTGAAACCTTCGGCCGCATGGCCATGAACGACGAGGAAACGGTTGCCCTGATCGCGGGCGGCCACACCTTCGGTAAAGTTCACGGCGCGCACAAGCCCGGCGATTGCGTGGGCGTCGAGCCTGGCGGCGGAGCCCTCGAGGACCAGGGTTTCGGCTGGAACAACAAGTGCGGCAAAGGCAACGCCGAAGACACTGTGACGAGCGGCTTCGAAGGTGCGTGGACCGTCACGCCGGCGCAGTGGAGCATGAATTACCTGCAGAACCTGTTCGCGTTCGAGTGGGTGCAGACGAAGAGCCCGGGCGGCCCCGTGCAATGGATTCCTGCCGACGGACAGGCTGCGAATCTCGTTCCGGACGCGCACCTGGCGTCGAAGCGCCATGCGCCGATCATGCTCACGACCGACCTGTCGCTCAAGGCCGATCCGCAGTACCGCAAGATCTCGAAGCGCTTCCTCGAAAACCCGGAAGAATTCGAGCTCGCCTTCGCGAAAGCCTGGTTCAAATTGACGCACAGGGATATGGGCCCGCGCGCGCGTTACGTCGGCAACGACATCCCGGACGAAGTACTGCTGTGGCAGGACCCGATCCCGGCCGTCGACCATGAGCTGATCGACGCGGGCGACATCGCCGGCCTCAAGGAGAAGATCCTGGATTCCGGCCTGAGCGTGCCGGAACTCGTCAAGGCAGCCTGGGCGTCGGCGGCCTCGTTCCGCGGCTCCGACATGCGCGGCGGCGCCAACGGCGCACGGATTCGTCTTGCGCCGCAGAAGGACTGGGCGGCGAACGATCCGAAAGCGCTAGCCAAGGTGCTGAAGCGCCTCGAAGGGATCCAGAAGGACTTCAACAAGGCCCAGAAGGGCGGCAAGAAGGTTTCGCTTGCCGACGTGATCGTCCTCGGCGGCGCAGCCGCGATCGAGAAGGCCGCGAAGGACGCCGGCCACGATATCGCCGTGCCGTTCGCGCCGGGCCGCATGGACGCATCGCAGGACCAGACCGATGTCGAGTCGTTCGCGGTCCTCGAGCCCATGGCGGACGGTTTTCGCAACTACTACAGCAAGGGCGCTTATCGATCGCCGACCGACATGCTCGTCGACAAGGCCAACCTGCTGAACCTGACCGTGCCCGAGATGACCGCGCTCGTCGGCGGAATGCGGGCCCTCGGAGCGAACGCAGGCGGCGCGACGCATGGCGTCTTCACCGATCAGCCCGGTGCGCTGAGCAATGACTTCTTCGTCAACCTGCTCGGCATGTCGACGCAGTGGACGAAGTCGAAGAAGGCGGATGGGATCTACGAGGGCATTGACCGCGTCTCGGGCGAGGTCAAGTGGACGGCAACGCCGGTCGACCTCGTATTTGGTTCACATGCCGAGCTGCGTGCCGTCGCCGAAGTCTATGGCGAGAGCGGCGGCGAAGCGAAGTTCGTCAGCGACTTCATCGACGCCTGGACCAAGGTCATGACCCTCGACCGCTTCGACGTGGTCAACGGTCAGCAGGGCAGCATGGTGGCCAGCCGGTAACGGCGCCCCGAACGTTCCCTGACAAGACTGCGAATCTCGTTCGCAGACCACGGAAAGCCCCTCCCTGCGAGGGGCTTTTCTTTGCGCACCGTTTAGCAGAATACTGGCGTCAATGAACCCATTGGCTGCACCGGCAA
>JBFJQO010000035.1:0-12206 GCA_041616535.1 Woeseiaceae bacterium
ATCGATCCACAAGACGCACGGCGACATGACGTCGGCCGTCTTCAGCGACTCGCGCAACTTGCGTTCGGTTTCACCGTGGTACTTGTCATAGACCGTTCCGAAATCGAGGCGCAAAAGTGGCACACCGAAAACGCCGGCCGTCGCTTTCGCCGCAAGGCTCTTGCCGCAGCCCTGCACGCCGAGCAGCAGAATGCCCTTGGGCGTATCCAGGTGGGCCGCGTTCATGTCGCCGCGAAATACGGGGCGTCGCTGGCTGAGCCACGTTTTCAGGCGCGACAGCCCGCCCACGTCGTTGAAACGCGCCGTGTCGTACTCGAACTGCAGGGCACCCCCGCGGTTGAGGAGTTCGTACTTCGCCTGCATGACGTCGGGCAGGTCGCTGTGCGTGATGGCGCCATCGACGTAGATGGCGTTGCGCGCCAATCGCTCCGTGTCCGCGTACGTGAGGCCGGCGAGATTGCGGATCAGGAGTTCGTGCGCTTTCGGATCGACCTGGACCTTCCTGCCCGGGTGTTCGCGCGCATATTCCTTGGCGGCGCGAATGACGATATTGGCACGTTCCTCCTCGGACGGCAGCGCCATGTCGAAGCGCGCCGAGAAGCCCTCGAGTTCCAGCGGCAAGCGCACCTCGTGACTGATGAGGACGATCTGCCGGTGCACGTCTTGCGCCCGGATGCAAATGTCCTTGAGGAGGCGCACGTGCACCGGGTCCTCGAGGAACGGGTGAAAGTCGAGCAACACGTAGATGCCGGGTTTCGTGACGGCACGAATGTGCTTCAGGACGTCGGTCGGTTCCGAGTTGATCGACTGCGGTTCCAGCGAGATGTCGAGCCGCTGCAGGCCGTCGGTGATAGTCCAGCGAAACAGCGGCGTATAGGCTTCGCTTGCGCGCGCCATCGTTATCGACTGCAGCAATTCGAGCATGCGCTGCTCGTCCTTGGATTCGATGACGATCAGCGGAGTGCGGGAGCGCAGGATCAGTTCAAGGTCGTGCCGTTCGTCCATGCCGTGCTTTAGGGTCCGGTGTCGTTAGCCGCAATACTACGGCAGCCCGGCAGGTTGTCGATGTGAAGTGCGTCAGGTGTAGTGCCGATCAACTCGATGACGGCATCGACCAGCGACGCCAGTCCGACCTCGTGGCCCACCAGCCGGGGCAATACATCGTCGAGTCCCGCCTCGCCCCCGGAACGGTCGGCGAGTTCCCTGTCGAGTGCCCGGAACAGTGTCACGGCACGAGCCGTTGTCGCCGCGGTCGATTGCGGTGCGCACAGCGCATCGGCGCGGTGACCCCACTCGGCCTGGTCCTCGAAAGCTTTCCTGGCGCGGGACTCGCTGATGGCCTTGCCGCGCCGCAGGAGTTCGATGCCGTAGTACTCGGCCAGTCCTTCGGCGATCCAGTCGTGGCCGTCGCTGGCGCGCAGCCGCAGTGCAACGTGCAGAACTTCATGCAGCAACGGGCTCGTGGCGTTTTCGCTGATCAGCGGCCGGTCTGCGTGAAGAAACAGCGACGCGGGTGCGGACAGCCCGCCGCGCCACATGGGGTCACCGGCACTGACGATCGTAAGGCGTCGCAGCGGGCGTGCGAGGAGGGCGTTCAGCGGCGGCAGCGTCCAGTTGAGCATGGCCAGCATTTCCATGCGGCGTACGCCGTGACCTTCGGGCGCGGCCACCGCAACGCGCGTCCCGGCGATCGTCTCGCGGCGCACGCCGAGTCGGCCCGCGGCCACCCAGCCGGTCGGCTGGTCGAAGCGCCGTTCGCCACGGTCCACGACGATCGGCGTTTCGACCGCCGAGTATTCGGACACGGCCGTCCATCGTGGCGGCAGCGTAAATTCCAGCGTCGTTCGGGACACGGCGCCCTTGAGTGTCCGGGTTCTCGCCCTCGGGATGACGTCCTCCATGCGGAAGATGCCCCAGTCGGCATTGAGCAGGGCGTCGAACGCCCGGCTGCCGCGCTGCCGATGCACGGCGGCGCGCCAAGAGATCGAGCCGCCGCCCGCCGGCGGCAGCCAGCGGACGCGATCGTCGTCGATCTCGATCGTGCCGTCGCCGTCGATGTCCCCGATATCCGCGTCGCGGGCAAAGGACATCTCGCGAAGCAGGCCACGCGGTTGCCGCAGCGTCATCGAGACGCGCACGGAGGACGCTGCCGGTTCGGGCCGGATCGCGTAATGGACGTTGTACTCGCGCACCGCCCCGGTGTCCGCGGATTCCGAGGCTGGCAGACCGCAGGCGCCGAGCAGCACGAAAACGGCAGCCAGCACCGGGTGGGCGGTGTTGCGAGCTGAGAAGCAGTTCATACCGGATTTAGGTCCTACGGGTTATGCTCGGGGCTGTCGTTCAGCGGAGTGTGGCAGATGATAGCGCAGCCGGGACACGGGATTCGGGGTTTTGCCTTGGCAATCACCATGTTGGCGCTGGCGGCGTGCGGTTCGAACCCGCCGCAGCAGGCGTCTCGCCCTGCCACGAGCCCGGGGCACGTGGCCGCCGGCATCGCGCTCGACCAGGTCGGCGTCCCGTACCGTTACGGCGGCAATTCCCCGAGCGGCTTCGATTGCAGCGGTCTCGTGCAGTACGCGTACACGGGAGCCGGCGTCAGCGTGCCGAGGACCACCCGGCAACTCTGGTCGAGTGCGCGAACCGTCGAAAGTGACAACCTGAAGGCGGGAGACCTGCTGTTCTTCAGCATCGAGGGCAAGATGTCGCACGTCGGCCTGTATCTCGGGGGTCGTCGCTTCGTGCATGCGCCGCAGTCCGGGCGCCGGGTCTCGGTGGCATCGCTCGATGCGCCGTTCTACCGGGCAGCGTTGATCCGCGCCGGCCGGGTTTACTGAACGATAAACGTCCGCAGGTGATTCGCCAGGCCTTTGCAGGCCCGCGTCTGAGTGCGCGCGATAAGTGGAATCGGGACGACCAGCGCCGGCAGGAATGACGTGCCGCTGACGTCCGCCGATACGGTCCCCGCCGCCTCGTAATCGTCGAGATCCCAGACCGAGGCCTCGTAGTCGGCGTCGTTTTGCCACCACGCGAAACCGAAGCAGCCGCCGCCGCCGGGCCCGGCTGCACACGACAGGCTGCCGCCTTCGGCGACGCGTTCGGTGTCACCGTCGAGCCAGACGATGTAGCGGACGCCCATGTCCTTGACCGCCTTGGCGACGCCGGGGCGTTTCATCAGGCCCGGCAGTCCCTTGGTGTCCGCCGGCGCCGTGCGCGGCTCGAACCACGGGAACAGCCGGTCGACGAATTGCTGGTGCGGCACGACGCTGATCGCGCCCGAGCCCCCGCCGAGCGCTTTTTCGACGCAGGTGATGTAGTCGGCCTCGGTCTCGTTACCCTGGTGGTAGCTCTTTGCCATGATCACGACCGATTCGCCGGAATTGAGGCCGGTGACGGCCTCCCGGTCATGTTCGACATGCGAGGTGACGCAGCCGGCCAGGCCGAGACCGGCAATCGAGATCAACAGGCTATTCCGCTGCATCGTCAATTCCTCCGATGGCAAATACGCCGATGACGCTGGCCGGCTCTTCGCTGGCCGGTTCCGCGCCCGTACTCGCGAGACGCTCACCCGGCTCGACCGATGCCGGGTCGAGCGGGCCGTCGGCGAGATCCCGGATCTTGGTGACTTTCTCCATCTGCATGATGATCAGGGCGGCGGCGTCGCGCATGGCCAGCACCGCCGCGCGACGCAGCGAGTCCGAGCCCCCGATACCTTCTTTCTGGCTTTTGCCGTAGGCATTCACGGTCCAGCTCGATGCGCGATTGCCGACGCGGTCGAAGACCGACATGCGATAGCGGATCCAGACCGCGAACGCGTCCGTCTGGGTTTGCGTGGGAACCGAGAATTCGAAGCCTTCGATCGTGGGTTCGATCAGCGCATCGAACTGGTAATCACGCGGATCGTCGTCCGGCCCGAGCACCACCACCGAGTCGAACATATGGCCGAACAGGTCGGTGAAAAAGCGGGCATTCGAGTTGCCGAGTTCGATGGTCCAGGTGTCCTTCCCGAGGACGTCCTCGACATGACGGTAATTATGGAATTCGGCGGGGATGCGCAGCGCGACGTCGACCGGTATCTTGTCGAGGCGTGGGGTCGGGATCGTCGGCATGTCCATCGTGACGGTCGAGGCACAGCCCGCCAGCAGCACAGTGGCGATTGCAGCTAGGAAAGCTAGGCGTCTGTTGTCAGCCAAGTGGTCCGGACCCCCACGAGATTCAATTGTGCTCAGTAGATCGTTTCCCGGGCGCAGAGTTCCCGGAATCAGCGGCTCCAAGCCCGATCAACTTTAGTGTTACCTTACGGGCAGTGCAAATGTATCGACCCGGTCTTACCGATGCCTCGACCCAAGGTGCTGGTCTTCCAGCATGTCCCCTACGAGCCGCTGGGCACGCTCGATCCACTCCTGAAGGAGAGCGGGTTTCGTTTGCGCTACGTCAATTTCGGCCGTGAACCGGAGCTGCGTCCGCGCCTGGATCGTTACGAGGCGCTGATCGTCCTCGGCGGGCCAATGAACGCCGATCAGATCGACTCGTTCCCCAACCTGATCACCGAGGTCGACATTCTGCGCGAAGCGGTCGGGCGCGACATGTCGGTGCTGGGGATCTGCCTCGGCGCGCAATTGCTGGCCAAGGCGCTCGGCGGAAACGTCGCGCGCAATGCGGTCCGTGAAATCGGCTGGTGCGACGTGCAAGTGACCGAGGCGGGCCGCCGCGATCCGGTCTTGTCCGCGTTTGCGCCGACACAGGAGGTGTTCCAGTGGCACCAGGACGGCATGACCGTGCCGCCGGGGGTCGACGTTCTGGCGAGCTCACCGGCCAGCCCGGTGCAGGCGTTTCGCCATGCCGAGCACGTCTACGGATTCCAGTTTCACCTCGAGGTGGACCGGCCGCTTATCGAGCGCTGGTTGACGGTACCGGCCCACGCCGCAACGCTCGAGGAGGAGAAGGGCCGCGTCGACCCGGATGCCATCCGGCGGCAGACCGCTACCTCGATCGGGCCACTGGAGGCACTCAGCCGGGAGACTTTCCAGCGCTGGATCGACCGTTTCGAAATGGGTCCCCGGCGCCAGCAATTGCCGTCGCGCTGAGCGGCTCAGTCGTCCCGCCACTCGAGCGGCGGTTCCTGCATCAGCGCCACCTGTTCGCGAAGTGCGAGGACGTGCTCGTCCCAATAGCGCCGGCTGTCGAACCACGGAAACGCGAACTTGAACGCCGGGTCGTCCCAGCGCCGCGCGAGCCAGGCCGCATAGTGCATGATGCGCAGGCTGCGCAGGGCCTCGATGAGATGCAGCTCGCGGGTGTCAAATACGCGAAACGCCGTGTAGCCTTCCAGTAAAGCCTCGAGCTGCGGCGTCTGTTCCTCGCGATCGCCGGACAGGAACATCCACAGGTCCTGCACGGCGGGACCGTGTCGGCAGTCATCGAGATCGACGATGTGCAACGCTTCGCCGCGGACGAGCACGTTGCCGGGATGAAAATCGCCGTGCAGGCGAATCTCGCGCGTGTTGCCGGCGCGTTCGTAGCAGGCCTCGACGCCGTCCAGCACGAGTTCGGCCACCGACTCGTACGCATCGAGATTGTCGTCGGGGATGAAGTCGTTCTCGAGCAGGAAATCGATCGAGTCGGTGCCGTAAGAATCGATGTCGATGCCCGGGCGATGCGCAAACCGGGTGACTTCGCCTTCGAGGTGAATGCGGGCGACGAGGCGGCCGAGCTGTTTCTGCAGTTCGAAGTCGTCGAGTTCGGGCGCCCGGCCACCGTGGCAGGGATAGACGGCCAGCCGGTGGTGCCCCGCATGGTGCAGGGTCAGGCCGTCATGCTCAAGCGGGGGAACGACGGGGATTTCACGGCTTGCGAGCTTCGCCGCGAACGCGTGTTCCTCGAGAATGGCGGCATCGCTCCAGCGCGCCGGTCGATAGAATTTGGTGACGATCGGCGGTCCGTCCTCGATGCCGACCTGGTATACGCGGTTTTCGTAGCTGTTCAGCGCCAGGAAGCGACCGTCGCAGCGGAAGCCGAGATCGTGCAGGGTCGCGAGGATGTCCTCGGGCTGCAGGTCGGCGAACGCCTGTCGCTCGGCGTCGCTCAAGAGGCCTTCCTCGACTCCCTCTTGCGGTCGGATTCCTTGAGCAGCTTCTTGCGCAGGCGCAGCGCCGTCGGCGTGACTTCGAGCAACTCGTCATCGTCCAGGAACTCGAGCGACTGTTCGAGCGAATAGCGGATCGGCGGTGACAAGACGAGATTCTCGTCACTGCCCGCCGCACGGATGTTGGTGAGTTGTTTCGCCTTGGTCGGGTTGACGATGAGATCGTTCGCGCGCTGGTGGATACCGATGATCATACCCTCGTAAACGGGTGTTCCGTGTCCGATAAACAGCCGGCCGCGCTCCTGCAGGTTGAACAGCGCGTAGGCCAGCGCCTTGCCCTGGACGTTCGAAACCAGCGCGCCGTTATTGCGTTGTGCGATAGCGCCCGCCACGCGCGGCGCATACCGCTCGAAGACGTGGTATATGAGCCCTGTGCCCGACGTCGCCGTCAGGTACTCGGTGCGGAAGCCGATCAGGCCGCGTGTCGGAATGCGGTAGTCAAGGCGGATGCGGCCCCTGCCGTCAGGCAGCATGTCGGCCAGTTCGCCTTTGCGGTCGGCAAGTCGCGTCATCACGGCGCCCTGGTAGGCCTCGTCGAAATCGACGGTCAGTTGTTCCCAGGGTTCGTGCTCGACGCCGTCGACGTCGTGCATGATGACTTCGGGCCGCGACACGGCGAGTTCGAAGCCCTCGCGCCGCATCGTTTCGACGAGCACCGCCAGGTGCAGTTCGCCGCGACCGGAGACGCGGAACTTGTCCGGGTCGTCGGTGTCGTCAACACGCAACGCGACGTTATGCTGGAGTTCCTGGTCGAGCCGTTCACGAATCTGGCGGCTCGTCAGGTACTTGCCGTCCTGTCCCGCGAACGGTGATTTGTTCACCTGGAAGGTCATGCTCACGGTCGGCTCGTCGACGGTCAGTGCGGGGAGCGCCTCTTCGTGATCCGGGGCACACAACGTGTCCGAGATGTCGAGGTTCTCTATGCCGCTGAACACGACGATATCGCCGGCCGTGGCGGATTCGACCTTGAGGCGGTTCAGTCCGTGGAAACCGTACAGCTCGAGGACGCGGGCACGGCGGCTGGTACCGTCGGGCGCGACGACGCTGACCGGCGCATTGGCACGCAGCGTGCCGCGACGAATCCGGCCGACGCCGAGTACGCCGACATAGGTATCGTAGTCGAGGCTCGACACCTGGAGCTGCAACGGCCCGTCGGGGTCGACCTTGGGCGGCGGTACGTGATCGACGATCGTTCCGAACAGCGGTGTCATGTCGCCGCCGCGCATCGCGGAGTCCTCGCTCGCATACCCTTCGAGGGCCGAAGCGTAGATGATCGGAAAGTCGAGCTGCTCGTCGGTCGCGCCGAGGCGGTCGAACAGGTCGAAGGTCTGGTTGATGACCCAGTCGGGTCGTGCACCGTCCCGGTCGATCTTGTTCACCACGACGACGGGTACGAGCCCCTGGGCGAACGCTTTCTGCGTGACGAAACGCGTTTGCGGCATCGGGCCCTCGACCGCGTCGACGAGTAACAGGACACTGTCCACCATCGACAACACGCGCTCGACCTCGCCACCGAAGTCCGCGTGGCCGGGTGTGTCGACGATGTTGATACGGTAGTCGTTCCAGTTGACGGCCGTGTTCTTCGCGAGGATAGTGATGCCGCGCTCGCGCTCGAGATCACTGGAATCCATGACCCGATCCGGCACCGCGGCCCGAGGACCCAGGGTCCCGGATTGCTGCAGCATCTGGTCGACCAGCGTGGTCTTGCCGTGATCGACGTGCGCAATGATCGCAATATTGCGGAGTTTGGAAATATCGGACATCGGGGCTGCGCCGTGGAAGCTGGCGGCGGATTATAGAGACCCGTTCCGGGAATTGATACGGAAACACGATGATCAGGAAAGCACGATATGCGGGCGCCGTCGCGCTCATTCTCGCCGCCGCGGCCTGCGGGCGCGCCGAGCCGAAACTGGATCTGGCCGCGTACGAGGCGGACATCATGGAATGGCGGGCCGGGCGGCTCGAGCGCCTGCTCTCGCCGACAGGATACCTGACCCAGGTCGGCTTGTTCTGGGTCGGGGAGGGCCGTCATTCGGTCGGATCGGCCGAGGGCCATGCGATTCGGCTGCCTGCGACCGCGGCGCCGTTCGTCGGCGAGATCGTCATCAGCGACAACGCGGCACGCCTGACCGTCGACGACGGTGTCGTCGTCACTCACGAGGGCGAGCCCGTTACCTCGATCGATCTGCCGGCCGATACGAGCGGCGAGTACGTGCTCGTCGAGCATGGTTCGATCGCCTGGAGCATCATCGAACGTGCCGGCAAGCTGGCCGTGCGCGTCCGCGACTACGAGCATCCATGGGTGAAATCGTTCGGCCCCCTGCCGTACTACGATATCGCGCCAGAGTGGCGCGTCGAGGCGACATTGCAGGCGTACGCGGAACCGCGCGAGATCGTTGTCGACACGGTCATCGAAGGATTCCAGCAGTACCCGGTCGCGCCGGGCATCGTCACATTCGAAGTCGACGGCAAGCGCTACGAGCTCGAACCGACCTTGTCGGGCGATTCCCTGTTCTTTGTCTTCGGCGACGCCACGAACCGCGGCGAGACCTACGGGGCCGGGCGGTACCTGTACACGGAGATGCCGGGAGAAGACGGCAAGTTCACGCTGGACTTCAACCGTTCGTACAGCCCGCCGTGCGCCTTCAACGACTTCTCGACGTGCCCGGTTGCCTCGGCGCGCAATCGGCTGCCGTTCCGGGTCGAGGCCGGGGAAAAATACGATCCTGCGCTGTTCTACGACCCCGCGGCGGATCGCTAGGCGACGAGGTCGAAGGTCAGGCCGGCTTTCTCGCGCAATCGCAAGAGCAGGGCGTCGCCCATGGCCGTTGAGGGCGTCAGCACGCCGCCCGGTGACGACAACGCGTCCTTGGCGAGGCAGATCGCGGACTCGGCCAGCATCTTGCTCGTCGAGCCGTAGCCGGGGTCTTGGTCGCCGGTAATGCGCGATCTCACGACCCGCCCGTCGGGGAGCCAGCCGACCTGCCGCAGGTCGAAAAATCCCGCTTGCTGCAGTTCGCGGTCGGGGCCTTCGCCGGGTTTGGGCAGGAAGAACTTCTTCAGGATTGCCCGCGTGGGCGAGAGCGATATGCCGAGCACGAGTCCGCCGAGCGCAGCGCTCATCATCGCGCCCTTGACGCGTCCTGAGGCACCCGTGCCCGTGAGCACGGCTTCGCGATAGCGAAAATCCTTGCCCCAGGGGTAACCGGCCAGGGCGTGGCTGCGGCGCACGACGCGCGTGTTGATGCCCGCCATGACGAAGGGCGCTGTCCAGCCACCGATGTCGGGATCGAAGATCACGCGGCGCTGGTCGCCGCCGTCCGGACCCTCGCGTTCGCCGTCGGGATTCAGCGCATAGGGGTCGGCAAGAAGCCGCGCGACGCTGCGATCCTCGCGCGCTTCATTGATAACGTTCATCATGCTGGCCAGCGTGCCGCCGCTGGCCGTGCCCTTGGTTGCCTTGACGTAGAGCGCGATGCGCTCGCAATACGCGCCGAATTGCGCCATTGCGGACGCCTGCAGAAAATGCACGCCCATGTCCATGGGGATCGAATCGAATCCGCAGCAATGCACGATGCGCGCGCCGGCCTCCTGTGCGCGGTCGTGGTGCTTGTCGATCATGCGCCGGATCCACTGCACCTCGCCGGCTAGGTCGCAATAATGGGTGCCCGCTGCCACGCAGGCCGCAACCAGCTTGCTGCCGTAGAGCGCGTAGGGGCCGACCGTGGTCAGTACCACCCTCGTGCCCGCCGCCATCTCCGCCAGTGCACCAGGGTCGGCGCTGTCCGCGACGACGATGGGCAGCGATTGAGCGGATTCGCCGAGATCGCGCCTGACCAGCTCGAGCTTGTCCGGGCTGCGGCCGGCGATGGCCCAGCGAAGATCGCTGCCGGCGCCATACTCGCGCAGCAGATACTCGGCGACGAGCCTGCCTGTAAACCCGGTCGCGCCGTACACGATGATGTCGAATTGCCTGTCGTTCAAAGCCGTTTCTCCATGAGTGCGACTTCTTTTCCGCCACCCTCGGTTTCCTGGGTTGCGACGCGCACGAAGCCGTGCTGCTCGTGATAAACCATGGACGACTCGTTCGGAGGCCGGATGTTAACCTCGCAGGTCAGCAGGGGCACATAGCCGCGCAGCCGGGTCTCGAAGTCGTCGTAAAGATGTGACGCGATGCCGCGCCGCCGTGCGAACGGGGCGACCGCGACGCGGTCGATATACCCGAAATTCTCGTGCCGGCGGTCGAACCAGCGGTAGTTCGGACTCGCATAATCCAGTCCCGGTCCGAGCCCGATCAGGAACCCCGCGAGTTGCCCGTCGACGCGCGCAATACGGAAACAGAACGCGTTCTCGGCAAACCAGCGCAACTCCTCCATGCCGATGCTGCTGACGTGCGGCACCGACGCCTCGTTCAATGCGAGGACGTCGTCGAGGTCTTCGTCGCGGACATCGGAGACTTGCATTCTCGCAGTCTACCTTGATATCGTGAAAATGAGACGGCGTGCGGCGACCGCAACCTACCAGACCGTCAATAATTCGCGACTTTACTCGTCTTCGAGATGGAAATGCCCGCAACCTCAAGCGTTGCGGCGCTTTCCGTGTGTGACCCGAAAAGGACAGAGACGTCATGAACAAATTCGCGAGATTTGCCATAGCTTTCGTTGCATTGGCGACAATTATCCCGGTGCCCGAGGCGCACGCCGCGCGCAAGGCCAGGGAACTGCTCGAGTACATCCCGGCCGACACCCCTTACGTCTTCGCCTACACGAAGCCGTTTCCCGACAAGCTCCAGGACCGTTTCGAACCGGCGATGGACAAGTCGCTGGAGGCCTATCGGCGGTTCTTCCGTCTCAAGGTCGACGAGGAGCTGGAGAAGTTGCGGGCCGAGGAGGACGGCGATGCACAGGCCGATCAGCTCGAAGCATTCGTCAACGAGATCCTCGGCCTGATGAGCGTTGACGGGCTGCGCAGTGCCGGCTTCGGCAAAGACGCGCTGTTCGCGATCTACGGGGACGGCCTATTGCCGGTTTTCCGGATGGCCGTCTCGGACATCCGCCAGTTCGAGGCCGTCGTCGAGCGGCTCGAAAGCAAGGCGGATCGCAATCTGGACGTTGCCTCGGTCGCCGGTCGGCGCTATCGCTACGCCGACATCGACAAGGTCCGACTGGTCATTGCGACTTTCGGTAAGGATGCTGTCGTGACGGTCGTGCCACTGGGCTTCAGCGACGAACGGCTCGCTCGGACGCTGGGCGTCAAGGCGCCGCGCGACAACCTTTACAGGGCGAAGACCTTGCGCACGATCGCGAAGGAATACGATTTCACAGACCACGTTGCGGGATTCGTCGACGTCGAACGGCTCGTTGCGATGTTCACGGACGACCCGGGCGGGCTGAACGGCGAATTATTCAGCCTCATGGGCTACAACGCGGCCGACATCACGCCGGAGTGCCGCGCCGAATTTGCCGACATGGCGAGTGTTTCGCCGCGCATCGTAATGGGGTACACGCACGTCGGGAGCGACTACCTCGATTCGGAGATGGTCGTCGAACTTCGGGGCGACATCGCCAAGGGGCTCGCGAGCCTGCCGGCGACGGTTCCCGGGCTCGGCACGGATCTGGGCGGCATGTTCTCGTTCGGCTTCAGCCTCGATCCGCTGGCGCTGCGCAATTTCATCGAGGCACGGCTCGATGCCCTCGAGACCGCGCCTTTCGAATGCGAGGCATTCGCAGGCGTGCAAGCCGGCACGGCAGCCGGCCGCGAGGCGCTGGCCAAGCCCATTCCGCCGATGGTCTACAGCTTCCGGGGTTTCCTGGCCAATGTTACAGACATCCGTGGCATGGACATGGTGTCGGACAAGCCGCCCGAAGCCATTGACGGCGGAGTGCTCGTCGCCATCGACAATGCCGAGGCGCTCGTGACGATGGCGGCGATGATGAGCCCGGAGATCGCCGAACTCAACCTGCTGCCTGACGGTAAGGCCCGCCAAGTCGCACTGCCCGACACGGTAAAGATCGCAACGCAGGCGTTTGCGGCGCTCTCGGAGTCCGCGTTGTCCATCGCACTC
>JBFJQO010000036.1:0-12113 GCA_041616535.1 Woeseiaceae bacterium
CGAGCTACGTCCAGGAACTGGCCGCGGCGCTGCGCAGGTCCGATCCGGACTACCAGCCGTGGATGATCGCGGTTACGTACGAAAGCGAGAAACGGCAAGCCGCGCCGCGCCCGCGCTATTGGCCGTTTCCGAGCGGCAAGCGCTGACCAGCCAGAAAACGGCGTGCCGCATCGTTGTTCCATGGTGAGCACGGTGGGCGGCCATGATCACTTCAGGTTCCGCTCACGCCACCCGAGCACCGTCACCGTGAGGGCCGGCAGCATGGTCAGCGAAACGACCGCGGCGCTGAGGATGCCGAACAGCACGATTGCGCCAACACCGCGATAGAGCTCCGTGCCGGCACCGGGAAGAAAGACCAGCGGAGACAGGCCGCAGATCGTCGTCAATGTCGACATCATGATGGGGCGGAAGCGTACTGCAACCGCTTCGGCGACGGCTTCGACAGCTGACCCGGCCCCTTCCCGCATGCGCCGCATCGCGCGATCGACGATCAGGATGGGATTGTTGACGACCGTCCCCATGAGAATAAGGAAGCCGAGCATCGAGATCATGTCGAACGGCTGGTGAATCGGGTCGAGGCCGATACTGCCGAGCAGCGCTCCGATACCGTTGAGCGCCGCGAGGCCGACAATGCCGCCGGCGATGCCGAGCGGTATCGTCGTCATGATCAGCAGCGGGAAGCCCCAGTGCCGGAAGATCGCCACGAGCAACAGGAAGATAATAACGAGGGCCACCGGGTAGTTGCCGGCAAGCGCCTTCTTGGTCGCGTCGAGCTGGTCACTGGCGCCGGAAATGTCGACGCTTACCGCGGCGGGCAAACCGCCCGTATTGCGCAGGTAGCCGATGACGTCTTCGCGGACGATGCCGACGCCGGTCTCGAGCGGCACGGACGGCGGCGGAATGACGTTGAGCGTCACGGTGCGCCTGCCGTTGATGCGACGCACGGCACTCGTGTCCACCGTTTCGCGAATGCTCGCAATCGACGCCAGCGGCAGGATGGTGCCCTGCGGCGCATAGACCGGGAGTCTCGAGAGTTCGTTCAGACTCAGCTTGCCGCTGGCACTGCCGAACATGAACATATCGATCTTGTCGTCATCGAGAAAGAACTCGTCGACGAAAGCACCGTCGGTGAGCGCGGCGACGGCATAGCCAACGTCTCCTGCATTCATGCCGAGTTCCGCCGCTCGTTCCCAGTCCGGAATCACCTCGATGAGCGGCTGCGACAGCGCGAGCGACGACGGGCTCGACTGGATTCGCGGATTGCCGAAGACGTCCTGCGCGCGATTGTAAGCGGCAAGCGCCGCGTCGTAGATGGTTGCGAGATCGGGTCCCGAGATATCGAGGTTGATGCTGCGCGTGCCGCCATCATTGCTCGTAATGATCGAGCCGCGCGAGGCGAAGGCGCGCATGCCGGGATAGGTCTCGTACTTGCGCGTCACGGCTGCCATGAGGTCGTCGATATTGTCCGGGTCGACGGTCTCCGCGATGATGCGCATGCCGCCCGGATCGACACTCATGCTGATGTAGCGGATCGGCGGCACGTCGGTCTGTCCGCTCTCGAACGCGTCCTCATCGACGCCGACGAACTGTTGAAAATAGTCCTGCACGTCGAGCGCAATCTCCACCATCGTGTCGAGGTTGTAGCCGGGCGGGGCGTTCATGCGCGCGAAGATCTTGGGTTCCTCGCCTTCGGGCAGGTATTCGGCCGCCGGCGTCAGGAATACGATCACGGCAAGGCTCGCCAGTATCGTCGAGCCGATGGTCAGGCCGCGCCGTCGCGGCGAGGCGATCATGCGCTCGACGGCGGCGACGACCCAGGCCCTGAGCCGGGCACCGGTTTCGACCGCGTCACTGCCGCCGAAATCGAGGCGTGCGCTGGCGGTCGGAATCAGCGTGATCGCGACGAGCATGGAAGCCAGGATCGACGCCGAAATCGCGATGGCGATGTCCGAGTAGAGCTGCCCAGCTTCCTCGACGATGAACAGCACGGGGGCGAACACGAGTATGGTCGTCAACGTCGATGCGAGCACGGCAGGCCAGACGTTCCTGACGCCCTCGACGGCCGAATGAAAGCGGTCGCGACCGCGGCGGCGCTCGAGCTCGATGCTCTCGATGACCACGATGCTGTTGTCGAGCGTCATGCCGATGGCGAAGGCCACGCCGGCGAGTGAAATAACGTTGATCGTCCGCCCGAACGCCAACAGGCCGAGGAACGCCGCGATCGTGCAGAGAGGTATGCCGATAACGCCGACTGCGGTCGCACGGGCCGACCGCAGGAACAGGAACATGACGAGGGTCGCGAACAGGGCGCCGATGCCGAGGTTCGTCCAGACGTTGCGTACCGATGCTTCGACGTAACCGGCGTCCTCGCCGGTGAGGCGAATGGTCAGCCCCGCCGGTTCGAGAACTTCGCGGCGCACCCGCTCGACAGCGTCGAGCATCGCGTACTTCGTATCGATGACATTCGACCCCGTTTCGCGCCGCACGGCGAGCGAGATGTTCGGGTTGCTGTTCGTGAAGGACAGTCGACTGACCTCGAAGTGGTCGAGTTCGACCTTCGCAAAGTCGCGCAGTCGCAGCAATGAATCGCCGCGACGGTCGATGATGAGGTTGCGCAGGTCGTCGAGATCTTCGAATCGACCGACCGTGCGCAACAGGTAGCGGCGCTTGCCGCTCTCTATTTCACCGCCTGAAACATCCTGGTTGCGCGCCCGGATCGCGTCGCGTACGTCGGCGATCGTCAGGCGATGGTCGGCGAGACCCGCCGGGTCGAGGACGATGCGCACCTGGCGTGCGGCGCCACCCCACACATTGACATCGGATACGCCGGGCACGTTCGACAGGCGCGTGCGCACATTGTCCTCTATGAAGTCACGCATCATGTCCATGTCCAGGCCGCGCGGGTTGCCGGGTAGCGGCCCGACGCTGAAGAACATGAACGCATTCGAGGAAAACGAGCTCGCGAACACGCGAGGCTCGTCAACGTTGATCGGGTAGGAGGGCACCTGGTTGAGCGCGTTATTGACGCGTATCAGCGTCTCGGTCATGTCGGTACCGAACGGGAAATCGAGTTCGATCGACGCGCTGCCGCTCGATGCCGACGCTTCGAGCCGCTGCAGGTTGGGGATCGTGCGCAGGTATTCTTCCTGCTCGATGAGAATTTCTTTCTCGACGTCCTGCGGCGTAGCGCCGGGCCAGGATGTCCGCACACTGATCGTCCGTACCTCGAGATCGGGAATCATCTGCACGGGTATGCGCGTGGCCGCCAGTACGCCCAGCACGGTCAGGATCAGCGCAGCGACCGTCATGAGCAGGCCGTTGCGAATGATCGCTTCAAACATCGCTGCGACTCGCTGACCGCATCAGCGGATCGTCACCGACTGGCCCTCTCGCAACACCTCGTTACCACGGGTGACCACGGTCGCGCCCGGCTCGACACCGCTGCGGATTTCGATGAGGTTGTCGAACTCGATGCCGGTCTCGATGCGTCGTTCGTGCACGACCGGGGCGCCGTTCTCTTCGACAACGACCCAGACCGTGTTGCGGCCGTCGGGATACCGGAGTAACGCGTCTCGCGGGATGACCACGCCCGACCGATGCGCGTCGATGCGCAGCGCTCCCCGGACCGACATGCCCGGCGTCACGTTCAGCGACGCGGAAGAATCCGCAACCACGCGCAGCAGGAACGTTCGGGCACCGGGGTCCTTGACCGGCACGATGGCCTGCACGTGGCCAGCGATGACGCGATCCGCTACGGCGTCGACGACGATCTCGACAGGTGTATCTTTCTCGAGCTGTGTGTATTGGCTTTGCGGTACGCGAAAGTCGAAGCGCAGCCGGTCGGTGGCAACGAGTTCCACGAGACCATTGCCGGGGTTAACCCACTCACCGACTTCGGTGATGCGCCGGCTGACCACGCCGGCAAACGGTGCGCGCACCGTATGTCGTCGTACCACGGCCTCCTGCTGCAGCACGGCTGCATTGGCGGCATCGAGGCTGGCGGCGGCACGCTCGACCTCCGCGCGCAGCGACTTGATCGCGGACTCCGCGATAGCCTGGGTCGGCCCGATCTTTTCCGCTTCTCCGAGCCGTCGTTTCGCGTCATCGAGAGCCGTGCCCGCCTGTGCCGCCTCGGCCCGGGCGCGCTGCAGCGACAATCGCTCGAGCTCGCGGTCGAGAGTGACGAGGACCTCGCCCTTGTCCACGCGGTCACCGGCATCGACACGCACGGACTCGACGAGACCCGCGACCGACGGTGACAGGACAGCGGTCTGCGGCGAGGTCACCGTGCCGTTGACGTGCACGACGTCGACGACCGGGGCCGTCTCGGCCCGCGCCACGGTCACTGGCGGGCCCGCCGCGAGCCCGGCAGCAGGGATCGCGGCGAGTAGCACGAGCGCTGTCGCGGCGCGGTTCCCGAATGTCTTTAATGCTTGCAGCATCACGACACTGTACCCGCGTTAACGGCCTTTCGATAGTAAACGCACAGGCGATTTTGTGCCGATCGGGTTACCCTTCAGGAATGCCCAAGGAAATGTCCAAGGGAATGTGCCAGCCACCTGACGACTTCGGTTCCGACGTTCCGGCGATGTTCCTCGACGTCGACGGTACGCTCGTCGACATCAAGAGCCATCCGGGCGACGTTCGGGCCGAGGCCGCGCTCATCGACCTGCTCGTCGATCTCGCCGGGCATCTCGACGGCGCGCTGTCGCTGATCAGCGGGCGATCGATTGCCGAAATCGACCGCATTTTCGCGCCGGTGCATTTTCCCTGTGCGGGTTCGCACGGTGCAGAGCTACGGCTGCGGGGCAACGACGTCATCGTTGCGCAGGCGGAGTTTCCCGACGAGATCCTGCGGCGGGCCCGGGCCTTTGCGGACACTCATGATGGCCTCCTCGTGGAGAAGAAAAGCGCCGGCCTGGCACTGCACTATCGGCGGGCGCCCCGCCTGGAGACGTCCTGCCGCGAACTCGTCGCCGACCTGATGCGCGAGCTGGGTCCGGAGTTTCGGCTCATCGACGGCAAGATGGTGCTCGAAATCGCACCGCGCGATCATCACAAAGGTGAAGCGATACGCGAAATGCTGCAACATCGTCCTTTCCTCGGGCGGCGACCGGTTTTCGTCGGCGACGATGTAACGGATGAAGACGGGTTTTGCATCGTCAACGATCTCGGCGGCCTGTCGGTTCGTGTCGGGCAGGGTAACGACACGGCGGCGAAATTTGCGCTCGACAGCGTGGACGACGTGCGCGGCTGGCTACGAGCGGTCGCGGACCGCCTCGAATAGAAACGTTTTAACTCAGGAGATATTGCTTTGCCCAATCTCGACCTTGGAGTTATCGGTAACTGCCAGATAGCGGCACTGATCGACGAGCGAGCCAACATCGTCTGGTCCTGCATGCCGCAATTCGATTCCGATCCCGTTTTCTGTTGCCTGCTGCGCGATGAGGACGACGACCGGTCGCCCGGCTTTTTCGATATCGACCTGATCAACTACGAGCGCAGCGAACGGCGCTACGAGACCAATACGGCGATTCTCCAGACGACGCTCTATGACACGAACGGCGGCGCGGTGCGCATCACCGATCTTGCACCGCGGTACGAATACGTCGGTCGCATGTTCACACCGGTCATGCTGGTTCGCCGCATCGAGCCGGTGTCCGGCAATCCGCGCGTGCGCATTCGGCTGAGGCCTGCGCGCGAGTACGGGGCTGCACCCTGCGAAACGACGCACGGTAGTAACCATATTCGATATCTCGCAGGCGACACGACGCTGCGCCTGACAACGGACGCATCGCTGACCCACGTGCTCGATGAGAGCGCTTTCCTGCTCGACCGCTCGATCTATCTCATTCTGGGCCCCGACGAGACGATTCGGGAATCGTCGGAAGACACGTTCCACTCGCATTACCGCGCGACGCGTAATTACTGGCAGCGCTGGTCGCGCGGCCTTTCAATCCCGTTCGAATGGCAAGATGCCGTCATCCGCGCGGCGATCACGTTGAAGCTGTGCACGTTCGAGGATACGGGCGCGGTCGTGGCGGCGTTGACGACCTCGATTCCCGAGGCCGCAAACAGCGGCCGCAACTGGGATTACCGTTTCTGCTGGCTGCGCGACAGTTACTTCGTCGTGCAAGCGCTGAACCGACTCGGTACGACGGTCACGATGCAGCGTTATCTCGCCTACATCGTCAACGTCGCCGCGGACGCGGGCGAAAATGAACTGAAACCCCTGTACGGCATCAGCGGCCGCTCCCTGACCGATGAAGTCATCGTCGAGTCACTGTCGGGTTACCGCGGCATGGGCCCCGTGCGGCGCGGCAATCAGGCCTTCGAGCAGGTACAGAACGACGTCTACGGCGCCGTCGTGCTCTCGGCGACGCAGTTCTTCTTCGACAGTCGCCTGATCCGCTCCGGCACGTTGGCGGAATTCCATCGCCTCGAGATCCTCGGGCGTTGGGCCGAGCGCAAGTACGACCAGCCCGACGCCGGATTGTGGGAATATCGCGGGCGGCGGCGTGTACATACTTTCTCGAGCATGATGTGCTGGGCGGCATGCGACCGGCTTGCCAAGATCGCCGCGCGCCTGGGAGAGACCGAGCGCAACGAGTACTGGCGGGACGTTGCGAACAGGATTCGTGACACGATATTCGACGAGGCGTGGGATGCGGAGCAGGAGTCCTTTACCGAAAGCTTCGGGCGGCCGGAAATGGATGCGAGCCTCCTGACCATGCACGATCTCGGATTCATCGAGGCTGACGATCCGCGCTTCGTCTCCACGGTCGATTGCATTGGCCGCCACCTGCGTCGAGGCCAGCACCTGTTTCGCTACGATGCTGCTGACGATTTTGGCGAGCCCGAGAACGCCTTCAATATCTGCACGTTCTGGTACATCGAAGCGCTCGCGGCCATCGGCCGGCGCGACGAGGCTCGCGAGCTGTTCGAGAACATGCTGTCGCTAAGGAATTCACTCGGCCTGTTGTCCGAGGACATCGAGCCGGGGACCGGCGAACTCTGGGGCAACTTCCCGCAGACCTACAGCATGGCCGGTATCATCAACGTCGCGGTGCGCCTCAGTCGCTCGTGGGAAGAAGCGATGTAACGAGGAGCGCAAGCCATGATGACGCAAGCCGATCACCGATTGATCATCGTTTCCAATCGCGTCGCGATGCCAAGAAAAGACGGCGCCGCGGCAGGCGGTCTGGCCGTCGGCGTACTGGCGGCGCTCGAGGACCACGGCGGCGTCTGGTTCGGCTGGGATGGCAAGCTCGTGGAATCCAGCGAGCCCGGGCCGCCCGAAGTGACGACGAAGGGCAGGATCGACTACGCCACGATTTCTCTGAACGCCACGGACTACGAGCGTTACTACAACGGTTACAGCAACAAGGTGCTGTGGCCGATGTGCCACTACCTTCTGGATTTCCTGCGCTACGACTCGGCGGATTTCGACGCGTACTGCCGCGTCAACGCACAGTTTGCGCGCAAGCTTGCAGGCCTGATCAAACCCGACGACCTGATCTGGGTTCACGACTACCACCTCATACCGCTGGCCGGCGAGCTGCGCAATGCGGGGTTCCGAAATCCGATCGGCTTCTTCCTGCACACGCCCTTCCCGTGCTACGAAGCGTTACGTGCCGTTCCGGGTCACGAGTTCCTGCTGCGTTCCATGTGCGCCTACGACGTTATCGGGTTCCAGACTCGGAGAGACCTCGTGGCGTTCGAATCCTGCGTGCGTGAACCCGTCGTCAGCGCCGAGCTTGACGATAATCACGTGATTCGCATTGCCGGCGAGGAAGTCATCGCCGACGTTTTCCCGATCGGCGTCGACGTGGACGGGATCGCCGCGCTCGCCAGGGAGGCAACCGATCACAGGCGCGTGCGGAACCTCAAAAAGAGCCTCGAGAACCGCGCACTGATCATCGGCGTCGACCGCCTCGATTACAGCAAGGGCCTTGCGCAGCGATTCCTGTCCTATGAACGCCTTCTGGAGCGCTACCCCAACGCCCAGCAAAACGTCAGCCTGATGCAGATCGCACCGCCGACGCGCACGGGCGTGCGCGCCTACGATGAAATTCGCTCCGAACTCGAGCAGGTGTCAGGGCGCATCAACGGCCGCTTTTCGGAGGCCGACTGGATCCCGATCCGCTATCTGAACAAGGGCGTCGCGCGCAAGCCGCTCATGGGTATGTTCCGGCTCGCGAAAGTCGGGCTGGTTACGCCCGTCAGGGACGGCATGAATCTCGTAGCGAAGGAGTTTCTCGTCAGCCAGGATCCCGACGACCCCGGCGTGCTCGTGCTCTCGGGTCTCGCGGGGGCAGCCGCCGAGCTCGAGGATGCCGTGATCGTCAATCCCCATGACCGTGACGACGTCGCCGACGGCATCGCGACGGCCCTCAACCTGACGCTCGACGAGCGCCGCGAGCGCCACCAGCGGATGCTGGCCACACTCAGGAAAAACGACATCAATGCCTGGCGAACGCGCTTCGTGGATGCGCTCCTCAAAAAGGCATGAAGGAACGGCCGGGTAAACCGGCCGTCCCTGTCGCTATTGATTCATGCCCTGGTGACGCGCTCCGATGGCTGACGGCGCCTGATTCCACGCAGCGAGCCAGCGAGGCCGAGCAGTAACAGCATCAGCAGGTCGGCCGAACCGCCGCCGCTCGAGCTGTTGCGCGAGTTCGGGTTGCTCGATGCGCTCAACGGGTTGGTGCCGTAAACATCAACTTCGTCGCCATCGCTGTAACCGTCGTCGTCCGAGTCCCAGTCGTCCGGGTCGGTACCGCGCTCGTCCTCTTCGTCATCGTCGAGGCCGTCGTTGTCGCGATCGTGCTTCTCATCGTCCTTGTCTTCGTCCTCGTCCTTGTCGTGATCGCGATCGTGCTCGTCCTCTTCGTCATCGTCGTCATCATCGTCGTCGTCACGACGGGCGCCGCCGAGGAAGTCCGCCATGGCCTCGATGTCCGAGTCGGGCAGGCAGGCGAGGAAGAGCATCGTGTCCTCGTCGTGAATCGCCTCGATGATCTCGCTCGCATCCTCGCCCCTGACGTCCTCGTCGGTTCTGCCGCCGCTGCCGTCATCGCCGTGGCAGCCAGCGCAGGCTGTCACGTAGTACTGTTCTCCGGTGACGGGCTGGCTGTTGAGGTACTCGGCGATCTTCACCGAGTCGATCGTGCCGTCATTGGCGAGCGGCTGCAGGAACTGCATGCCGGGCGCCCCATCCGGGAAAACGTAGGTGCCGAAGATCGAGGCGTCGATCGAGCAAGCCCTGGCGCCAGCAACGCGATGCACGCCGGGCAGACCGTCATCGACGGCCGGTCCATCCCACGGATCACCGTGGCAGCCGGCGCAGAAGTTCAGGTACTGCGTCTCGCCGTCGGTTACCGGGGCCGGCTCGTTGATGGTTGCCGACGTGGACGCGCTGTCGGTTGCGCCCGAGTCGTCGGTGACCATGAGTGTGACCGTGTACATGCCTGCACTTGCATAACTGTGAGAGGGCGAAACGCCGGTCCCGCTGTTGCCGTCACCGAAATCCCAGTCGTAGGCGACGATGACGCCGTCCGCATCGCTCGACCCGCTGCCGTCGAACATGATGGCGTCGCCGACGTTGCCCATGTACGGTCCGTTGGCGTCGGCCACCGGTGGCGCGTTGACTGCCGGTGCTTCGATGGTCGCGGTCGTTGCGGCGGTGTCCGTTGCGCCGGCATCGTCCGTGACCGTCAGCGTGACGTTGTACACCCCGGCTGCGACGTAGGCGTGGACCGGGTTCTGCAGCGACGACGTGCTGCCGTCGCCGAAGTCCCAGGCGTACGCGACGATCGTGCCGTCCGGGTCGGACGAGCCTGCGCTCGAAAACTGGATCTCGACCTGCTCGGTACCCGAGTAAGGGCCGTTCGCGTTGGCGGTCGGGGGTGCGTTGACACCCGCCGGACTGACGGTCGCCGTCGCCGTATCGGCGTCGGTCAGGCCGTCGTCGTCGGTCACGGTCAGCGTGACCGTGAAGGTACCGTCAACCGAGTAGGTATGGGTGGGCATCGGACCGGAGCCGGTGCCGCCGTCGCCGAAGTCCCACGCGTACGCGACGATCGTGCCGTCCGGGTCACTCGAACCCGACCCGTCGAAACTGATCGGCGAACCGACGGTCCCGCTGTAACCCGGGCCCGCGTCGGCCAGTGGCGGCAACGGCTGCGCCGTGATCGTCGCGGTCGTCGTTGCGGCGTTCGTGCCGTTTGCATCATCGGTTACGGTCAGGGTTACCGTGTAGGTGCCGGCGGCCGCATACGTGTGCTGAGTCGTCGCGCCCGAACCGCCGTTGCCGTCACCGAAATCCCAGGCGTACGAGGCGATCGTGCCGTCGGGATCGCTCGAGCCCGTGCCGTCGAAACTGACCGGCGAACCCGCGCTCGCGTTGTACGGCCCGCCCGGATTAGCAACCGGGTCCTGGTTGGGCGTGCAGTCGGAGTCGGCGCCGTCCGTCTGCCCATCGCCGTCGTTGTCCAGGCTCACACTCGCGGACGCGAATCGTTCCTCGGAGCCGTCGCAGGCGTCGAGCCCCAGGGTATTCGCGGAACTCGCGTAGAACGCCGGCGCGATATGTTCTCCAACGCCGGCCGGCGCCGTGAGCGCCGCATCGCTGTGGCAGGCGTCGCAAGCCGCGGCTGTCGTGACCACGTGGTGGCGACGCAGGCCGCGTCCGATACCCGCGGATTCGCTGTCGCCGCCGGCATCTTCGGCCCGGCCGTGGCACGTGACGCAGTTGTCCAGGGGCGGGTTGTTATTGAAAGAGCCCCCATGGCACGTGCTGCAATTGTTCCCGGTGAGCGCGGCGTGCGTGCCGTGATCGCCGCCGCTCCCCTGGAAATTCGTATGACAGGTGCCGCAGGCCGGCTGCCCGGCGCCGCCGCCGTCGTTGAATCCGCCGTATGCGGCTGAAGGTTGTGACCAGAACAGGAACAGCAGGCAGGCTGCGCCGACTGCTGCAAAGATCTTCGCTTGACTCGTCATGATTCCATCCACCTGAGTTGCCCAAGACGCGACACAATCGTCGCGACACCGCGGGCGGATCGAATGCATTACTTGCACGGTCCCTGCGCGGACGCGTGATTGCATGTGAGGTTCGAGTCTAGTCGCCGACGCGACCGTAGGGTCAATGGGTAGATGCCCTCATGTCTCCGAACGGCGACAGGCGATTATTCGGCCATGACTCTCTCGAGAACTTCCGGGGCGCGCCATTGCGGGCTTCGCAGACGCAGTGCGTAGACCAACGCAATCGAGAAGACGAGGATGCAGAACGCAACCCAGGACACGTCCGGACTGAGTTTAAATACGCGGATGATGAAGAATTGCGCAACGAGCATGGCCCAGTGCAGCGAGACAGAGGCGACCATGAGCCAGCGCGTGTCGCCGGCGCCGCGCAGTATGCCTCCGGAGACGAGGATTACCGCGTCGGCCATCACGTAGCTGGAAAGCCCGATCATCATGAACGCGGAGAGCTCACGAATCGCCGAGAAGTCACCGCTCGGTGGCGCGAATACCTCGACGAGGGGGTAGCGCCAGGTGATGTAGATAACGGCCAGCATCGCCGAGTAACTGAGGCCGAGCGTGAATGCTGCCGTCATGACCTCGTCGACGCGTTCCATGTTCCTGGCGCCGACGAAACGCCCAACGAGACTGATGACGCCGAGGTTGAGGCCGATCATTGGCACGAACGAGAGGATGTCCCAGTTGAAGACGATGGCGGCGGACGCGCCCTCGGCAATGCCGTAGGACTGGAACATGAGCAGGAACAGGTTGAATGCGGCCACGTTGAGGAACATCTCGAGCCCCGACGGGAAGCCGAGGCGCCAGTAACGGCGCAGGATCTTCGTATCGAGAACGAACGCGCGCATCACGCCGAACTCTTCGCGGTGCCGCCTGTGAAAATAGAAGCCGAGAAACAGCAGGAAGGCGAGGATTGTCGAGACAACCGTGGATAAACCGGCGCCGACGATACCGAGTGCCGGGAACCCGAACTTGCCGAACGCCATGGCATAGCACAGCGGCACGTTCACGAGCAGCCCGAAGATGTCGCAGATCATGACGACGTAGGTGCGGCCGATACCGGCGAAATACGACGA
>JBFJQO010000037.1:0-12044 GCA_041616535.1 Woeseiaceae bacterium
TGCCCGAGTCTTTGCTGCAGCCTTTGGGACTCGGCGATCGCGGCACCGGCCACGCCGCGCTGCGCCCCGGCCGCCTCGCGTGCAGCGGCCTCGCTGTCGCCGCGCCAGTAGACGGCGAGGATGTCCCGAAAGGCCTCCGCGCCTTGCGCCTCGCCGGTTTCCAGCGCGAGCGCATCGTTGAGCGCCGCCATGTGCTCCACGGGCGGTGCCGGGCCCATGTCGAGGAACGGCAGGCCCAGTTCCGCCGCGACACGGCCGACATCGAGCACGGCGTACTCGGCCTGCATGTCGGGCGCCGGCCGATACGCGTCACCCAGCGCTTCGCTCAGGTAGACGCGCAGGTCGATGTCATAGTGCTGCACCAGTGACGGCAGGTAGGCCGACAACAGGTACGAGTACGGGTCGTCGAGCTGCAGGAACGCGGAGACGACGTGCGGCTTGCCGGATAGCTTGCGCTTGGTCTCCTCCCAGCGGCGCTGCTTGGCGCGCACCTGCGGGGAAATGTAGGCGCTCAGCAGCCGCGACCTGAGTTTGCGTTTCGCACTCACGCTTCGTCCCACGTCGATGACGGCTTCCAGAGCAGCTCGTCGAGATCGGGCTGCCACCGGTATTTCTTCATGTCGACCTTGCCGTTCAGCATCACGACGCCTTCGTCGGCGAGCCGGTCCCGCTGCGTGCGGAACGCCGGGCTGTCCGGTTCGAACGCGCTCCCGCCCGACGACTGCAGCACGCGGTGCCACGGCAAATCCATGTCCCGCGGCGAGTGGCGCAGTGCGTAACCGACCTGCCGTGCGCCACGCGGAATGCCCGCGATCTCTGCGATCTGCCCGTAATTCGCGACACACCCGCGGGGGATATCGCGAATCGTCTCGAGAATGCGGCGCATGCGGGTCTCGCGGTCCATCAGCTCAAGCCCAGGCGTGCCTGGATTTCCCGCTTGGCATCGCGCAACACCGTGTCGCGGTCGAGCGAGTCGAGGATTTCCTTGACGACCTTCTTCGGACCGCCCTCGCCCCAGGACTTGCCTTCGGCGAGGTATTCGCCCGCCGCCTGGCCGACGAGCCAGGTGCTGTAGTACGCGATCGCGCCCTGCGCGCCCGCCGTCAGGATCGTCGACAGCCCCAGCGTGCCGACCTTGAGGGCACTCGACACGAGGTGCAGTGCCCAAACCGTCGTCATCAGTGCCGCGGCCTCGGCGACGATGACCTTGACGATCGAACCGGCTTCGTTGCGGCTCAGCGGCAGGTCGTAGACGCGGGACAGGTGCACGACCATGCCGACGTCGATAAAAGCCGCGGCGAACAGGTCCGCCACGGGCACCGGGTTGAACGCCACGGCGATGCCCTTGCCGATGCAGTAGGTGCGGACGAGCTTGTCGCCGATCTCGCGGCGCGCGGCGAGGATGCGGCGGCCGACCTGGTCCGACAGGTCCGCGGCGAACAGGCTCGCGTTGAGCGCGGCGAGCGTCTTGCCCTCGGCTTCGAGGGTGTCCCAGAGCTTGACTTTGAGTTCCGCCACATCGGGATCGCGCGGCCGTTCGGTCGTGGCCTCCCTGCCGTCGGGGCCGGCTTCGACAACGACCTGCGCGCGCGGCTTCGCGGCCGCGACAATGACGTGGTCGGGATCGAGCAGACCCTCGGTCTTGCGGCGGATCGAGCCCAGCAGCGCGGCGCGTTCGTCCGCGGTGTACAGGTCGGCCTTGTTGAGCGTGACGATGACGGGCCGGCCCTGGGCCAGAACGAACTTCAGTGCCTCGAGCTCCGTCTCGGTGATGTCGCCGTCGAGAACGAAGATGACGAGATCCGAACGCCCGGCAACTTCCTTCGCCAGCGCCTCGCGGTCCTCGCCGCCCGCCTCGTCGAGGCCGGGCGTGTCGATCAGGAACACCCCGCCGGCCTGTTCCTCGGTCCACGCCTGCATGGTCGAGTAGCGGGTCTCGCCATGGATCGGGCTGACCGAAAAGCGCTCCTCGCCGATCAGCGCATTGAGCAGGGATGACTTGCCGGTGCTGACGCGACCGAACACCGACAAGTGCAGGTGGCCGTGCTCGATCTTGTCCAGCATCGCCTGCACGGCCTCGTAGTCGTGCACGAGCGACTCGCGCACGCCCGCCGGCAGGCGCGTGTCGCGCACGAGTTCGCGCAGGCTCTCCCGGGCGAGCCCGAGATGGTCGCTGCGCTCCGCGCCGGCGCCGTCAGTCCTTTTTTTCGGCCAGCGCCATTTTGGCAACGCGGCGAACGCCCGCTTCCAGATGCTCACTGATACCTTCCTCGAATTCCTTCGCCGCGACCTCGGGCAGCAGCTCACCGTGTTTCGACAGTGTCAGCACGAGACTGCGCCCGAGCGCGTCGAAGATTAGACCGTAGGCCACCGCATGCACGAAGCCACCCGCGACGGTACCGATACCCGGGAATGCCTTGAGACCGTTGCCGGCGACGGCGAGCGACAGCGGCAATGCGCGGCCCACGCGGCTCTGGCTTAAGGAAAGGAACTCCTCGATGTCGAGGTCGCGCGGCGCCGCGTTGTAGAGGCGGCAGAGCTGCTGCGTCATCGTCGTCCCGATATAGCCCTGGATCAGGATGTCGGTACCGGGGCTGATCGCGGCGAGCGCGCCGACGACGGCTTTGCGCGTCGCGCTGCGGATGATCTGTTCGGAGCGCTGCAGGCGGTACTCCCCCTCGGCCTCGGCGAGCCGCGCGGCCGCCACGCGGAACACGGCCCTTTCGCGGCGCACGTCGAGCGACTCGCTCTCCTCGGCGAGCAGGCGATTGATCGCGACGACGAGCACGCCGATGTCGGCCGGGCGCGACCGCCGCACGGTCTGCTCGCCGCCGTCGGCACTGCGTTCAATGACGTCGACCTCGCCGCCGGCAGACACGGCAACGACGTGATCGCGCCCCACGTCGCCGCCTACCTCGTCGACGCGCTCGAGCAGCTTCTGCATCAATGCGGCCTGTTCGTCGGGCGCATAACGGTCCGCCTTGTTGAGGACCAGCACGAGCGGCTTGTCGAACTCGAGCAGCGACTTGATCGCCGCGATCTCAGGCCGCGTCAGGTCGCCGTCGCAGACGAACAGGACGAGGTTCGCGCGCCTGGCCTCCTCGACCGCGACCGCACTGAGGCCCTCCTCGGTGCCGCCGATGCCGGGCACGTCGGTCAACAGGATCTCGGCATCGTCCTCGTTGCGCCAGCGATAGTGACGGACGTCGCCGGTCGAGCCGCCGACGACGTCGACGACGACGTCGGCGTCCGGCACGAGCGCCCGGATCAACGAGCTCTTGCCGGAGCTGATCTCGCCGAAGAAGCAGAGGTGGACCGCGTTCCTGCGCGCCGCGAGTTCCTTGAGCTCGGCCTGCGCCTCGCTGACGTCGATGCCGGCCTGCTCGGCCTCGCGCAGGCGTGACTCAATGTCCTCCTTGCTCAGCGGCGCGGCCGTGAACCGCTTTTCGGGCGCGATCTTGCGCCGTATGACGAGGCGCCAGATAAGCCACAGCGCCGTGACGGCGAGCAGCAACAGGATGCCGACATAGGCATACAGCAGGATGGGCGGGCCGGCCTTGAGGCGATCCCACACGTTGAGCGCCGACTCGGCGATGAACATCAGTGCGCCGATCGCGATGACGAACACGAGCACGATTGCGACCGCGACCGCGATACGGATGAACCGATCGAGTTTCATCCGCCTACTGTAGGAGCGCGCCCGGCGCGCGACAAGCCTTATCCGATCATGAAGCCCAGGTCGCGCTGCGCGAAGTTCGCAAGACTGGGCGCAACGACGTCGAGGTCGGCGTCGGGGATGCCGAACCAGCGCGCCAGCGTTGCCGCGTACTGGTCCGCCGACGTCGACGGAATCATGCGCCCGCCGCCCACATCTTCGGGGCCGCCGATCGAGAGTGCCGGGTAGGCGCCGTACAGGTCGCCGCCCGCCACGGCACCGCCGACGACGAGCTGGTTGCCGCCCCACGCGTGGTCGGTGCCGTCGCCGTTCGACGTCAGCGTCCGGCCGAAGTCCGACTGCGTGAACGTCGTCACGGCGTCCTGCACCTGCAGCTCGACGGTCGCCGCATGGAATGCCGCGATCGCGTCGCTGATGCCGCCGAGCAGGCCCGGTTGATTCTCGTTCTGGTCGTCGTGCGAATCGAACCCGCCCGTCGCGACGAAGAACACCTGGCGCTGCATCTGCAGCTGGTCGCGCACGGCGATCAGCCGGGCGACCGTGCGCAGCTGCGTTCCGAGCTGCGACTGCGGGAACGCAATGTTGTCCAGTGTCGGTGCGCCCTCGATCGCCGCGGACACGGTCTCGGCCGCGTCGATCGCGCGGCGTTGTACGTCGGCGAAACCGCGCTCGTAGATCGAGCCGTGCTGCGCGTTGACGACGCGCAGGAACGCGAGCCGCTGCTCATTGAGGATGTCGCCGGCCGTCGACGAGAATCCTTCGAACTGGATCGGGCCGTTCGGTCCCATTACGTATGCGACGGTCTCGTCGGCAGACTGGAACAGGTTGGCGCCGAACAACGAGGCATTCGTCGCCATCTGCTGGCCCGCGACGCCGTCGCGGATCAGGTCGGCCATGCGGCCCGCCCAACCCGTCTTGCTCGGCACGTTGCCGCGCAGCGAGGTCCACTGGTCCTGCTGGTCGTTGTGCGAGAAGAGCTGCGGCGGCAGCGTGACGGAGCGGTTGAAATACTGGTCCCTCGTCGTCGGTTCGACGAGTGGCCCTACATTGGTCACGAAGGCCGCGTTACCGGCCTGGAACAGGCTCTGGATGCCGCCCATGGCGGGGTGCAGGCCGAAGTCCGGATTACCGCTGGAGGCCGGCGTGATCGGCAGCAGGTCGCTCTGCAGCAGCGCGAGATTCTGCCGCGACGCCGCGTACGCGTTGTACTCGGCCGTCGTGTTCGGCACGAGCATGTTGTAGGAGTCATTGCCGCCGAACAGGAACACGCACACGAGCGCCCTGTAGTCGGTAAACGGGCCCGGGCCGCCGACGACCTGCGAATACGCGAGTCCCGGCGTTGCCGCGAACAATGCTGCCGCGCCGCTGGTCCTCAGGAAGTCACGTCGATTCAGTGTTTTCATGTGGTTTCTCCCCGCCTACCGCTGGTACGCGTACTCGGGCGACGTCGTCACGAAGTAGACAGTCTCGGCCGCGCGGATCGCCGCGTCGGTCTCGGGGACACGCGCCAGCATGCCCGCGATCTCGGTACGCAGCGTGTCCGAAATCTGCCCGCCGAGCAGCTTGCCGGCCACCATGTCGATCAACGCGTCGACGTCGGCCGCGACGTCCATCTCCGCCTGGAAGTTGATGTAGATGTCGTCCTCGTTCAGGTTCTGATTCGTGTGGTTCAGACCGAACGCCTGAAAGAACATGTAGTTCGTGATGAACGTGTTCTGGTATTCGGTCGCGATCTCGAGCTCGGGCGCCACGAGGCTGCTGTTGCGGATCTCGCCGGGCGGCGCATAGAACGGGCTGAAGAAATTGAACACGGACGGCGACTGCAGTGGCCCCTGCCCGAAAATGATGTACGCCGCGGCGAGCGGATAGCGGCCGCTCTGTGACGTCGCGTCGTAGGCCTTGAAGAGCTGCGTCAGGCGCAGCAGCGGCTCCTTGACCTTGCCGTCGATGTCCATCGGCATGGCCGGCCGCGCCTCGGGGTCGAGCAGGATCGCCTTGACGACGGCGGCGAGATCGCCGCGCACGCCCTGGCCGTTGTCATTGAAGACCTCGGCGACACGCTGCACGTAACCCGGCGACGGGTTGCTCGTCGTGAGCCGCTGGATCAGGCGGATCGCCATGAACGGCCCGACGTTGGCGTGATTGAAGATATTGTCGAGTGCGTCGCTGAGATCCTGTTCGCCCGTTTGGCCTGCCGGCAGCGTCACGCCGCCCAGCAGCGTCTTCGGCCCCGTGTCGTGGAAGTCGGGCCAGTGCTCCATCGGGAAATACTGGCTCTGGACCGGCACACGGCCGCTGCCGAAGCTCGGCGAGCCCGCCCAGGTCCAGCCCGTGAACACGTGGGCGAAGCCCTCGATGATGGCCTGGTCGTAGGTCGGGATCGGCAGGTTCGTGACCGGGTCGAGTTTCTCGGTGCCGTCGATATTGAGTTCGACGAGACCGATCGAGAACAGCTGCATGAGCTCGCGCGCGTAGTTCTCGTCCGGACGGATATTGCGCACCGGATCCGGCTTCTCGTTGCCGAGCATGCTCAGGTACACGCCCATGGCAGGATGCAGCGTGACCGCTTCGATCAGGTCGCGGTAGTTGCCGAAGGCATTGCGAACGAGCAGGTCGTAATAGTCGGCGACCGCAAACGGGCGCCCCTGCAGCGCGCCGAGCTGCGAAACGACCATGATCTCGGACAGTGCGAACGCGACGCGCTGGCGCAGCTGGTCTTCGCCCCACAGCGAGTTGCGGAACCAGATGTCGACGCGGTCGACATGCAACTGGCCCATGAATTGCGGCGGCGGCAGCGACAGCATGTGCGGCAATTGCCGCGACGGAGCCTTTTGCATCTGGTCGCCGATCCACTGCTCGTAGCGCTGGGCGATGACGTCGCCGGCTTCCGCTTCGGTCGCGCCGAAGGTCGCCTGGTTCAGGAACTGGAAGGCTTCCGCCTTCGTGATCGGCGGTGGCGGTGGCGGTGGGGGCGGTCCCCCGGTGTCGCCGCCGGAGCCGCCGCTGCAGCCTGCGACGCCGAGTACGAGCGATGCCAGCAGGGAAACGGTCTTGATTCTGATCATGGCGCGTCTTTTCCTTCCAGGTACTCGATCTGGTCAGCGGTCAGCAGGTTCTTGAGACGAACCAGCATCGCCATCTGCTTTTTCTTCACCTGGTTCTCGGCCAGCAATGCCTGGCCGGCATAGTCCAGAACTTTCTCCTCGTTGATCGGCGACTTGTCGAGCTCGAGCATGAGCGCCTGGTAGGCCTCCTGCATGTCCCACTCATGCTCGGCAACGCCGGCCTGGACTTCGACGACGGCCGCGCGTATCGCCGTGAACTGTTCCTTGCTGAGCTGCAGCTGGTCGCGGTTCTCGAGGATGACGTTCGGGGCGAACAACTTACCCTTGAACACGTCCTTCGGGTTCTCCGCGGCCACCGCCATACTCATCCCGAGGCCGGCGACAGCCAGCAGACACAGAATTCCCTTCCTCATAGTAACGCTCCTTCATCGCTTTCGGTTGACTCGATGAGCACTGGAATCTCTCCGAATATGTCAAATCGGTGTTCCGGCAGCAGCACGTCGCTGGGTGCGACCCAGCTCGTGCCGCTGGCAAGTTCTTCGGGATCGACGTACTGCCATGTCGGCCCGGCCGGGCGCATGACCGTCAGCGCGACGGCTGCGATCATGGCCGCCGCGGCGATACCGCCGAGGATGCGCCGGCTCCTGGCGCGCGCAGCAACCCGCGCCTCGGCTGCCGCGAATACGTTCGCAAACGCGGGTACGCCGCGGACCGCGGCCGGCTCGTCGCGCAGGGCCTCGCGAAGTGTATTTTCGAAATCAGTCATCTCGCAGTCTTTTCCTCAGCGCTTTTTTCGCGCGGTCGTAATGCACGCGGCCGGTGCCCGTGCTGACGCCCATCACGCGGGACGCCTCTTCAATCGTCATGTCGCGGCAGAACACGAGCTCCACGATGTCCCGCTGCCGGGCCGGCAGCGCCTTGACGGCCTGCCAGACGTCGTCGCGCCGCGTCGGTTCCACGGGTTCGACGACGCGGTTGTCCGGCGCGGCCTTGTCGACGAGCCGGAGCCGGGTCGCCTGCCGCCGATAGCGGCCGCGAGCGAGGTTCTGCACCACCGAGAAGACGAAGGTCTTCAGCGAGGACGCACCGTCGAAGCGGGCCTTGCCCGTCAGCAATTCGACGTAAGCTTGCTGCACGAGATCCTCCGCAACGGCTTTTTCGTAATGACAGCGGGAGAGGGCCCAGCCGAATACCTGGCCGTGAATGGCTTCCAGTGCCGATCGAGATACGTGCGGGTTGTTATCCAGGACATCGCTGTCTCTCATACCCCCTCCCGATTACTTGGTGGCACAAGGTCGATGCTTGTATGACACCGCCCGGATGCAGCCGCACGGCTTTATGTCAAGCGCCGCGGCGCGGGCTCAGGCGCAATCTTCAACCGACGGGGCGAAGGCCGTGCTGCCGGCACGGCAGCCGGCGGCCGTCAGGTGCAGGGTCAGCGAGATCGCCTCGTCGCAACCGGTCGGCCGGAACACGAGCATGATCGTGACGCCGTGATCCGCGATATCGTCGCGGTTACTCACCCCCGCGTCGCACTCCACGACGAATCGGTCGTCGGCGAACGCGCCGAGATCGTTGAGACAATAGAAATAGGTCAGCACCTGCGCGCGTACGCGCCGCGCGAGGTTCTTGTCGCCGGGCTCGAACACGGCCCAGCGCGTGGCCGACGCGACGGCGTTGACGATCTGCAGACAGCTTCGTCGCACGGGCAGTTGCGCGAACTTGCGGTGCACTTCGGACCCGCGGCCCATCGTGACGGACCCGGTGATACGCGCGCGGCCGGCCGCCCCGCCGGCGATCACATTGAGGCCGGCGCGATGCAGGATGCTCTCGTCGTCGCCGTGCATCTCGACGGCGGGCACCAGTTCCCGCTGCAGTCCGAGCCCGGGCTGATCGAGACGCTCCCACGGGCCATGCGTGCGATCGAGTTTGCAGAGGAGGCCCGCGATCGCGCCGCCGACGGGGCGCGCCAGCTCCTCGCTGTGACGATGCAGCATGCGCGGGTAATAGCCGAGCATGTTGGGGCTCGCGTAACCCAGTTCGCGAACGCCCCGCGCGGCCTTGGTCGCCGTCGTCCACTCCGACCGCGGATCGACGATCAGCATGGCGCGACGCTCGCGACAATACAATTCGGCCGCGAGAATCGCGGCCGGTCCGGTGTCGATGCCTTTGCCCGGAGGCGGCAGGTACAGGATGTCGAAATTCTCGGCTTGCCCGAGTGCGAACAGTCCCGTGCAATCGGCGCGCGAACCGATCAGGTCGTAGTCCGATAACTCGGTGCCGTCTGTGCCGACCTGCACGGGGTCGACATACGCCGACCCGGGGCCGCTGCCGGAGTCCAGCGTCCGCTCGGGGCGATGCGTAGGATGCGGATGCTCGACGCGAGCGAGCGTCGACGTAAGCAACGCGTCGCCAACGAAGTCGCCGCTGTCTTCGCGGTACGAGACGCGGCGGATCAGTTCCTGGTCCACGACGTGACCCGTCGCCGGATTGACGCGCTGCAGGGCCAGGTTGAAGAGATCGTCTTCCTGGTCGTCGATGCCATCGTAGTCGACGGCGGCACGCACGACCTCGGTCGAACCCGGCTCGACGGCGCGCAGCACGAGTGCGGACCCGCTCGCCGGCAGACAGATCATCGCGCCGCGCGCATGATTTGCGACGCGCACGATATAAAGCTGTAGACCGCCGTGTTCGAAGAATTGCCGGACTGACGGCCCGAGACTCGATCGCGACCAGACGTCGCCGAAGCGGCGGCGGAATTCGCCGAAGCTCCTGACCAGAACCGGCGTATTCAGGGGACCACGAAGCGCACGGCCGACGAATGCGGCCGTGGTCTCGGGCGACACGTCGATGGGCTGATCCATCGCCGCGATTTCTGTAACCGTGATGCCACGGTCGACTGCATCTGACACACTCGTCTCCGCACTCGGTCAGATTAGCGTTGGCTTATACTAATTCATTCGCGCTCCCCAATGCACTTCGATAATCTGGCGCCATGAGCGATGACCTCACAGCGGCCTTCCCGAAAATCGGCGAACACCTGCAAAAGGCGGCGATTGCCGACTTGCCGACGCCGGTGTCGCAACATGTTTTGTCGCTCGATTCACCGCGCCCCGATATTTATGTCAAGCATGACGACGTAAGTAGCTCGCTGTACGGCGGCAACAAGGTCCGCAAGCTCGAATTCCTGTTACGGCGCGCGCAGGTCCGGGGCGCGCAACGCGTCGCGACGTTCGGCGCCGCAGGTTCGAATCATGCCCTCGCGACGGCGATACACGCGACCGAACTCGGTTTCGAATGCACGTGTTTCCTGTCGCAGCAAAAGGCGACGCCCGGCGTACCGCGAATCCTGAACAAGCACCGCTCGCTCGGCACCGAGATCGTGCGCTGGGGCGGTGGCATCGAGAACGTGCCGCTGTTCCGCCAATACCTGCAACATCGCCGCACCTGGGTCATCCCGCTCGGCGGTACGTGCTGGCTCGGCGCGGTCGGTTTCGTCAACGCCGCGTTCGAACTCGTACGACAGGTCGCCGACGGAAGGCTGCCGGCCCCACGGCACGTCTACATGGCGTGCGGTACTACGGGCAGTGCGGCCGGACTCGCACTGGGGTTGGCGGCGGCCGGAATGGAAACGACGGTCCAGGCAATCCAGGTCGCGGACAACCCGTTCGCGAGCGAGCAAAAGATGCACAAGCTGATTGCGAAGACGCTGACCGTCCTGAATCGCATCGACCCGGCATTCACAGCGGAGGAATGGCGCGACCGAATCGTGTGGCGCGACGAGTTTCTGGCGGGCGGCTACGCGCGCGTCGACGCAGCGACATCAACGGCGGTGGACGTGGCCCGGAGCCAGCTCGGCCTGTCGCTCGAAACCACGTACACGGGCAAGGCCATGGCGGCGATGTTGCACGACCTCAGATGCGGGCAGGACGGGCCGTGCCTGTTCTGGAACACCTACAACTCGCGCGCGCTGGGCGTCGGCAGCGAACGACCCCCGTCGCTCGACAATATTCCCGACGCGTTCGCGCATTACTACGATGCAAGCTCACAGAATTCCTGACGGGTTTTGTGTTACATGTTGGTGATGAAGAACCTGTTGTTCTGGACGGCCTTTCCGTTTCTCGTCCCGCAAGCGCTGTACGTGCGAAGAACCGCCCCCCGGTTCGCGCCGGCCGACGGGCCGACAGAGGGATCGGTGGGTGACGGCGAGCAGGCCCGCTTGCTTGCGATCGGCGATTCGATCATCGCCGGCGTCGGCGCCTCGGCGTTGTCGAAGGCGCTGGTCGGCCAGACGGCGGCCGCTTTGGCAACGGCCGGGAAATACAGGGTTTCGTGGCAGGCGCTCGGCGTCAGCGGCTACGACTCGGCGCGAGTGCTGGATCATCTCGTACCGGAATTGCCCGACGTCACGTGCGACTATGTGATTGTTTCCGTTGGCGTCAACGACATCACCGGGCTGACCTCGAAACAGAATTGGCGCCGGAATCTCTCGCTACTCCTCGAAAAGCTGCGAGCTCACTCACCCGACAGCCGGATTGCGGTTGCGGGTATGCCGCCATTGCACGGATTCCCCCTGTTGCCTCAGCCGTTGCGCGCGGCTTTCGGCATGCGGGGCAGTGTATTCGATGACGTCGCGAGGAAAGTCGTCGCCGAGTACGAAAATGCATTACATGTGCCGGTCGACTTCGAGCCACAGCCGGACAAATTTGCGCCCGATGGATATCATCCGTCGGAGCAGGGTTACTCGGAGTTCGGCCGGCATATGGCGGAGGGGCTGCTGTCGATGCAACGAACGAACAGCGTTCTGCGGAAGCGCCATGATGGGCGCTCGGTTTAGTCAGCCTATTGGTGGCGCCTGACTCGAATAGTCGTGTCTTCGCCCTCGATCTGCATCTTGTAGCCGAACACGTCCTTCCATATCGTCGCCTGGAAATCGCATTCCTTGAAACGAAGGTTTCGAGTGTTTACTTCTTTCCATACCTGGCCATTGTCAAAAATGAAGTACCAACCACCGCGCTGACCTTTCTGGCACGACGTAATCTGCACACTGTCTCGGGCATTTTCCAAAGCGCGGAGATCTGCAGGTAGCGGCCGGGTTGTTGTTGCAGGCTCCGTTGCAGCTTCGGGCTCAACTTCTTCATCCTGCGACGGCTTCTCGTCAGCCGGCTCCTCCCCAAGCACGCGTTTACCCAGATCGTCAAAACAGGCCAGGCGCGCGTCCTGGTCCGTCAATCGTGCGCAGTTCTTGAGGTCTTCGTCCGTGGCCACGGATTGTGCAAAACCGGAGGAAGTGAACATCGCCA
>JBFJQO010000038.1:0-11985 GCA_041616535.1 Woeseiaceae bacterium
AACCCGTTTGCCGCCGTCATCACCTACACCGACGACCCGGTGTTCTCGGGTTACGTCTCGGACAAGAACCGTGAGATGCTGGCCGGTACGCCCGCGCTGATCGCCGAGCGCTCGGGCGACGGCAGCGTCATCTTGTTCGCCGACAACCCGAACTTCCGCGGTTACTGGTATGGCACGAACAAGCTGTTCCTGAACGCGCTGTTCTTCTCGACGATTTTCGAGGCGCCCGAAGAGGACTGACGCGCGGCGGCCGCGCCGCTAGAAGAACGTCACGATCGGCAGGTCGCGCATCGTCACGACGCCGGGCGCGGCGCGGTGCGTATTGCGGATCGCGTTGACCGCCATCGCCGCGGTTGAGAGATCGCCGTTCGTGCCGCGCAGGGTCACGACGAGGTCGGGCCGGCCCCGTATCGTGATCGTGTCGCCGTCGGGCTCCTCGTCGAGCGCGGCGCAAAACGTCAGCGACACGAAGTCGCCGTCGCTCGTCGCACCCGTCGCGCGCTGGTGCAGCCCGCGAACCTGTCCGGCCTGCACGTCGCAAAACGGCGTCTTGACGGGTGTCTCGGCGACGACGGGTTCGACCGTATTGTCAAAGCGCTCGAGCTTTTTCCCGAGCGTATCGAAGATCATCGCGATCGACTCCGGGATGCCGACGTGCCCCATGCGGCCTTCTGCCATCTTCGCGTTGAACGCCTCGACCGTCATGCCCGAGCCGATCTTGGCCTGGAAAGGACCGCGGCGCTTGCTGGCGTTGATGACGCGCGTGACGTCGATGTGATCCACCCGCTGGGAGATCGAGGTCAGGAACAGCGGCAGCGAATCCATCAGAAAGCCCGGATTGACGCCGGTTCCAAGCACGGTCTTGCCGGCTCGTTTCGCGGCTGCATCGAGGCGCGCCCCGGCCGCCCGGTTGTCCAGCCACGGGAATGACAGCTCCTCGGACGTCGAGACGACGTCGAAGCCCGCGACGAGCAGTTCCATGACTTGTCCTTCGAACTGGTCGAAATAGGAATTGGTCGTGTGCAGCACGACGTCGGCGTCGGCGCCGACGTCGTCGATCGATCCGCAGACCTCGATGCCCAACGCGCCGTCGAGCCCGATAACGTCGCCGAGATCCCTGCCTTGCTTGTCGGGGTCGATGTCGACACCGCCGACCAGTTCGAGGCACTTGCGCTCCACGACGAGCCGCGCCGTCGCGCAGCCGATCGGCCCGAGGCCATACTGAATGATGCGAATCCTGTTATTGCTGTTGTCGTCCAATTCTTGCGCCCGTATCTTGGAGACTCGCAACGAAGACTACGGAGCGTCGCGCTCCGCGGAAACGCAGGCGAGTGCGTCGATGATCCGTCCCGCATGCTTCTTCTTTACCTCGCGCGCCTCCGTCCGCCGCTCGCCTTTGACATCATAGTTCAGGCGCAGACTGACGATCGGGCTTGCCTGCAGCGCGCTCCATTGCTCCGGCGTCAGCGAATAGACCGGGTGTGCATCGCGCGTGCCGGTGATGATGTGGCCGAACTTGAGCTTGGACGAGATCGTTTCCGTAACGACACTCAGCGTTACCGTGCGATCGTCGGTCAGCATCAGTTCGAGCGGCGTATCCGCAGTAAACATCGCGCGGGCCTTGAAGTTCGACCCGAACAGGCCACGGAGATAGCGTTCGCCGTTCCTGATGCCGAAATTGCCCATCAGGCCGATCGTGGCGCCGCGAAACAGGACGAGCCGCCTGGATTCGACGTGATCGGCTTCCTGTATTTCGAACTTGCACTTCGCCGCGTAAGCGCTCCCTGCGAACGGCAAAACGACGATGAGCAACAGCATTATCCTGGCATTCATAGCGACTACCGCATGTGTCGTGATCCTTGCGATCATACACTTTGCGCGAGCGGGTCGTCCTTACCCGGCATGACTGCCCGTTCGCGGTTTCTGGGATAAGATCGGGGCTCGTGGCCCTTTTCAACGACCGGCTGATCGGACACCCGGAGAATACCTTATGCCTCGTCGACTGCTTTTCATTGTTGTTATCTCGATCCTGGCCGGATGTACGACACCGGTTTCAACGCTGTCTCGCCCCGACGCCTATTTTGAATCGCTGGGTTCCGATCAGGGCGCAGCTTCGCTCTTTTCCGGCGACGCTGCGACGCTCTCGGATGACGCAATTCAACGGATTCTCGCGTACGACTACGAGCCGCCGGCGCTGAGTCGCGTCGCACTGATGCCGTTCGGCCGGGAGGCCTGGTCGACGTGGTCCGAGGAACTTGCCCTGGCCTCGGAGGAAATGCAAAAACAGGTGCTCGACAAGCTTCGCGCCTCGCCGCGCGTGTACGACGCCTCGTATCTGCCGTCAATCCTCGTGCCGGAAAACCGTACCGTGCCACACCTGCGCGAGGCTGCGGCCCGCTACCAGGCCGACCTGCTTCTCGTTTATCGAAGCTTTTGTCAGAGCTTCGAGCGCTACCGACTCTTCGCCGCGGACGAGTCGCGCGCCTACTGTGGCGTGGAAGCGGTGCTGCTCGATACGCGGACCGGTCTCGTTCCGTTCACGACGGTGTCCAGACACGCTTTCGACGCCGTCGAAAACAGAGCCGACAAGAACTTCCGGGAAACGAGACTCAGGGCTCAGCTCGACGCTACCGCAGCGGCAATGGGCGAGGTATCGGCAGCCATTGTCCGGTTCCTGGGCGATGCGGATTGAAGCCTAGTCGAAGTTCCGCGATGTCACGCAGACCGGTTCCCGGTCGAGCAACGCCGGCAACCGGTTCTCGGTCGGTTCGTTGTGGCGCTGCAGCAGTTCGTAATGGCCGAACGAGAACGGTGTGATGTGCAACACGTCGCAGATGTGTGCGCCCAGCCGGGCCAGAAACCCCGGGATCGGAATGCACAAGGAACGTGTTTCGGTGTAGGTCCGACGCAGCGCGAAGATGTAGTCACGAAACTCCCAGGACTCGGTGCCGCCGAGCTCGAAGATGCGCGAATGCCGGAGCCCGAGGCGCTCGGCGTCATCGAGGGCAAGTCGCGCCAGCGCCTCGCCCAAATCTCCGACGTCGAACGCGGCGATGCGTCCCCTGGCATCGGCCGGCGCGACGAAAAAGGGCAACTTGGCGATTCCACGTATCCAGGCGGCGCCGAAGCCGCCGGGGCCGTCAAGCAATGACGGTCTCGCGATGACCCAGTCATCACCATGACCCTGGATACCGCGCTCCCCGGCGCGCTTCGACGTCAGAAAACGGCTGCGGGCCGGCTGGTCCAGCCCGAGCGCGCTGATGTGTACGAAGCGCTTGCGCTGCATCTTGCACGCCGCGGCGAGCGCGGTCGGAGCGGCCCGGTGTACCGCATCGTAAGTCTCGCGACGACGCTGCCGGAGAATACCCACACAGTTGATGATCGCGTCGACGTCGTTGACGAGTTCGTGCCAGTCGTCCGCGTTCCCGAGCCGTTCCATGCGGACCTCGCGTTGCTCGGCAACTTCTGCATCCGGATGCGGCGGCATGCGCTTGCCGAGCGGGCCCGGAAAGCGTGTGCCAATAACGACCCGGGTGCCGGAATCAAGAAGCGCGGCGACCGTATGGCGGCCGATGAATCCGGTGCCGCCGAGGACGAGCACCGAACTCATCTGTCGTCTCCTGTCTCGACCGAATTCCGCATGAATAATCCGCGCCGGTGGCTACAGCGTATCGGCCAGCGACTTCCCGGCGTCCTCGCTCATCGCGCTCAGCGGCGGTCTCACCGTCGCCCAGCGCGCGTCGCCGGTACGCATCGCGATAAGGCGCTTTTGCGCCGGGATCGGCGCGTGTTTCTCGAGCATTGCGAGGCGATACCGCACCACGTCGGCGTGCAACGCTTTCGCCCGGTCGACATCGCCGTCAACGAAGTGTCGAATCACTTCGGCGATCGCCGCGGCGTTGGTGTTCGCGGTCGCGCTGATGCAGCCGGGCGCACCGAGTTCGAGCGCGTCGATGAGCGGCTCTTCCGAACCGGGGTAGACGACGAGCCCGTCGATGCCGAGCAACGCGCGCGTGTTGTCGAAGTCACCCGAGCTGTCCTTGATGCCGATGACCTGCTCCGGGAACGCCTTGCGCAGCCGTGCGACGAGATCCACCGACAAGCCGACGATCGCGATCGGCGGGATGTGATACAGATAGATGCGTGCAGCGGGCCCGATGCGTTCGATCAGCTCGGAAAAGTAGCGGAACAGGCCGTCGTCGCTGACGGCTTTGTAATAGAACGGCGGCAGCACCATCACGGCCGCGCACCCGAGGTCAAGGCAGGCGCTCGAAAGACGCGCCGTGTCGGTGAAGTTCGAGACGCCGGTACCCGGAATCAGGGAGCCCGCATCGATGCCGCCGTCGATGAGCGCACGGATCGCGTCGATACGCTCGTCGATGCCGACCGACAGCGCTTCGCCGGTCGTGCCGAAAGGCACGAGACCGGCGCAGCCCCCGTCCAGCAGCCAGCGCGCGTGCTCGACGTAAAGGTCGGTCGCGATCGACAGGTCGTCGTTGAAGGGCGTCAGCAGCGGCGCCAGGACGCCCTTCACTATTCGACCGTCACGCTCTTCGCGAGGTTGCGCGGCTGGTCGACGTCGGTGCCGCGCAGCACCGCGACATGGTAAGACAGCAGCTGCAACGGCACCGTGTAGACGATCGGCGCTATCAGCCGGTCCGCGTGCGGCATGTCGATGACCGTCATCCCTTCCTCTTCCTCCATACCGGTCTGCTGGTCGGCGAACACGTAGAGCTGGCCGCCGCGGGCACGTACGACTTGCATGTTCGACTTGAGCTTGTCGAGCAGTTCGTTGTTCGGTGCGACCACGACGACGGGCATGTCCTCGTCGATCAGTGCGAGCGGGCCGTGCTTCAGTTCGCCGGCCGCGTAAGCCTCGGCATGGATGTAGGAAATCTCCTTGAGCTTGAGCGCGCCTTCCATCGCGATGGGCCACATCGGCCCGCGGCCCAGGAACAGCGTGTGCTGCTTGTCGGCAAAGTCCTCGGCGAGTTCCTTGAGGTCGTCGCTCATCTTGAGCGCCTGTTCGCAGGCGGTGGCCGCATGGTACAGGTGGCCGACGAACTCGCGTTCCTGTGCCTCGTCCATGCCGCGATGGCGGGCAAGCATGAGTGTAACGAGCAACAATGACAGCAGTTGCGTCGTGAATGCCTTGGTGCTCGCGACGCCGATTTCCGGACCGGCCTGCGTCATCATGACGAGATCGGATTCGCGCACCATCGAGCTGTGCGCACTGTTGCAGATCGTCAGCGATCCCATGTAGCCCGAGCGCTTCGCGATGCGCAATGCCTCGAGCGTGTCAGCCGTCTCGCCCGACTGCGACAGCGTGACGAACAGCGTGTTCTCGGGCACGACCATGTGGCGGTAGCGGTATTCGCTCGCGATCTCTACCTGGCAGGGCACGCCCGCCAGTGCCTCGATCCAGTACTTGCCCACGCAGCCCGCGTGGTAGCTCGTACCGCAGGCCACGATGTGAATATGTTCAAGTTTATCAAGCAGTTCCGCGGCTCTCGGGCCCAGCGACCCGGGCACCACCTGGTGATTGTTGATGCGTCCGTAGAGCGTGTCGGCCAAGGCGCTCGGCTGCTCGAAAATCTCTTTCAGCATGAAGTGGCGGTAGGGCCCCTTCTCGGCCGACTCGGCGTCCCAGTTGGTTTCGTGAATCTCCCGTTCGACGGGCTCACCCTTGTCGTCGAAGATCCGTACTTCGTCACGCGTAATCTCGGCGATGTCGCCCTGCTCGAGATAGATGAAGCGTTGTGTCACCGGCAGCAGCGCGGGTGCACCGCTCGCAACAAAGTTCTCGCCGATGCCGAGGCCGATGACCAGCGGGCTGGCGACCCGGCTCACGACGATGCGTTCGGGGTCCTCGGCGTCGACAACGAGCAGTGCGTAAGCGCCTTTGAAGCGTGCGACCGACTTGCCGACCGCGCCGAGCAGGTCTTCGCCCTGCTGCAGGAAATCGTACACGAGGTGCGCGGCCACCTCGGTGTCCGTTTCGGAGCGGAACTCGTAGCCCTTGCCGAGCAGTTCGTCCTTGATGTCCTGGAAGTTCTCGATGATGCCGTTGTGGATGACGGCGACGCGCCCGCCCGACAGGTGCGGGTGCGCGTTTTCTTCGGTGACGCCGCCGTGCGTCGCCCACCGCGTATGCGCAACGCCGATGGTGCCGCGCAGCGGATTGTCGGCGAGCTTTTCCACGAGGTCCGCGACCTTGCCCGTTGTCCGGCAGAGACCGATGTCGCCATTTCCATCGATGACGGCGACGCCCGCGGAGTCATACCCACGATATTCGAGGCGATGCAGCCCCTCGACCAGGATCGGTACTATGTTTCTTTCGGCAACCGCGCCGACGATTCCGCACATCTACTTTGCTCCTTTCTTCCTTGGTCGCTGCCATCCTGGCACCGTTTTCTGGCGTGATCGTTCGATGGCGAGCTGGTCGTCCTCGACGTCCCTCGTGATCGTCGAACCCGCACCGATCGTCGATCCTGCACCGACCTTGACCGGCGCGACGAGCATGACGCCCGATCCGACGAACGCGCCGTCGCCGATGACCGTCTTGAACTTGTTGACGCCGTCGTAATTGCACGTGATCGTGCCCGCGCCGACGTTGACGCCCGTCCCGATCTCGGTATCGCCGATATAGGTCAGGTGATTGACCTTGCTGCCGTCCGCGATGTGGCTCTTCTTCACCTCCACGAAGTTGCCAAGCTTGACGTTGTCGGCGAGTTCGGCGCCGGGCCGCATGCGCGCGAACGGGCCGATCTCGCAATTGGCGCCCGTGGACGCCCCTTCGAGGTGACAATTGGAGTGCACGAGCGTGCCGGGGCCGAGCCGGCAGTCACGCACGAGATTGTTGGATTCGATCGTGACGCCGTCGCCGAGTTCGACATCACCCTCGAAAACCGCGTTGACGTCGATGAAAACGTCCGCGCCGCACTTCAGCGTGCCGCGAATATCCACACGAGCCGGGTCGGCAAAACCGACGCCCTCTTTCATTAGTTCGTCGACGAGTCGCGCCTGCAATGCACGCTCGGCTTCGGCCAGCTGCTTCTTGTCGTTGATGCCCATGACCTCCGTCCAGTTATCGGCCTTGACGCCGTGCACGGTAACGCCGTCGGCGACGGCCATGCCGACGACATCCGTCAGATAATACTCGCCTTGCGCGTTGTCGTTGCCGAGATTGTCGAGCCAGCCGCGCAGGCGCCGCGCGGGTGCCAGCAGCACGCCCGTGTTGATCTCGCGGATGGCTTTCTGCGCCATGTCGGCGTCTTTCTCCTCGACGATCGCGCTGACGCCACCACCGTCGCGAACGATGCGGCCGTAACCGGCCGGGTCGCCCATATCGACCGTCAGCACCGCTACATCGCCGGCCGGCGTGTTCTCGAGCAGCCGGTGGCAGGTGCGCGGGGTCAGCAGCGGCACGTCGCCGAACAGCACGAGGACGCGATTTTCATCCGGGGCGTCCGGCATCGCCTGTTGCACAGCGTGCCCCGTGCCGAGTTGCTCGGCCTGCAAGACCCAGCGTGCGCCGGCATTCTTGAACGCGTTGCGCACGGTATCGCCGCCATGGCCGTAGACGACGCAGACGTCGTCGGCCGACAGCGCCGCGGCGCAGTCGAGCACGTGTGCCAGCAACGGTCGCCCGGCCAGCGGCTGCAGCACTTTCGGCAGGTTCGAGCGCATGCGCGTGCCCTGGCCCGCGGCGAGGATGATGGCGCTGAGTCCCACGCCCATAACTCCTTGATTCTTGGACTGCGGATGATACATGAAGTCGGCATTTGCCGACTGGCTTCAGGTCTCGTTAATGCCTGTGACGTATGCTGCAACTATGCGAATCCTGACGCTTGCGATGCTGCTCGTCCTGGCCGCCTGCTCGGGCTCGGTCTACACGAGCGACGGCGTGACGGACGGCGACACGTTCTACCTCGCGCCGCGCGCCTGGGCCGACGACGACCCGGTCCTGCAGAGCTGGGTGGCCTACAGCCTGACCCGCAGCGCGTGCCAGCTCGAGCTCGGCGGTGAAAACCCCGCCCGCAACAACGACTACGGCTGCGAATACACGGCCCGCCGCCACCTGGTCGGCACCTGGGAGGAGCAGCGGCTCGAGCACCCGGATGCGAGCGACCCCTACCTCGACGCGCTGCTGCGTGTACGCGAGGCAGGCTACCTCGACGAATACACGGTCCATTACTTCGGCCGCCGCCACTGGCTCGTCCCGGCCGAGGTGCGTACCAACGACTTCCGCCGCTGGCAGCGCGAGCACCTGCCCGGGCACCGCGCGCGCACGCGCATCATCGGCTCCTGGAACTACCGGCCGCCGTAGCCGATCTGCAGCATGTAGACCGGGCCGCTTAAGGGGCCTGCGTCATCGCCGAGGATGGGCACGATGAACGTGTTCTCGTCGTAGACGTTGCCGAAGTCCACGAAGTGCACCTTGAGTCCGAGCGACAGACCGGACGTTTTGCCCGGGCGCCCCGCGCCGACGTCCCACGTCGCACCGACGAATGCGCCACCCGCCGAATCAGCCCAGGCAATATGTTCGATGCCGTAGATGTAATCACTGAGCTCGGCCATGTCGAGCCAGTGATAGCCGGCGCCCGCATCGAGATAGACATTACGGCGAGGGCCGAACGCCCACTTGACCGAGCCGCCGAGGTACAGGTGACGTGCCGCCAGGTCGCCAATGTAGCCGCTGACGCTGCTGTCGTTGGCCGCGATGAAGCCGTCTGCGCCGAGCAACAGGTCGCTGTTCGCGAAGTGCTTGACCGTCCAGTGCCAGGCCCCGCCGATGCCGAATCCCGTGGCATCGAAGTCGCCGCCGGCCAGGGGCCGGATGTCATCGAGGTTCGGGAAGCTGCTGACCCCGAGCCAGATTTCGGCGCGCCCCCAGCCGGCACCCGGTGCCTCGTCCTCGGCCACCGCGGGCGTGATCGACATCAGGGTTGCAGCGACCACCGCGCAGATCCATTGTCTGTTCATTAGCGTTTCTCCACGAGGCGTCATGCCCCATGAAGAGCATCGCCCGGCGGGCACGCAAGTTACTGACGGCCGTCTGAGTTTTCACTGATGATTTACTGAGGGCCCGGTGTGCTTGGCGACAAGCCCACCACGCGACAAAGAGGCTTTCGCGGAGATATGTGTCCTGGATGACTGCTTTATCGGCAAGAAGTCGTTGCCTTGAAGCGTTGGTGCTATCTTTTCCCAACCGCCACGGAGACGAAGATGCACGACGAGACAAAGGCAATCCACATTCCGGCGCGACGACACCAGGGATCTGTAGCGCCACCCATTCAGCTTGCGACGACATTCGAGCATGGCCCGGCGGGCGAGCGTATTCACGGGTTCGAATATGTGCGGGACGCCGCCCCCAATGTGAACGATCTCGAAGTGCGGCTTGCGGCAATAGAGGCTGCGGATGGCGCGGTTGCATTCGGGTCGGGAATGGCTGCCGGCACCGCGGTTCTTTCCAGTTTGCCTCCGCTCTCCAGAATCGTATTCCACAAGGACTTGTATTTCGACGTTGGCTGCCTGGCCCGGGAAGTCCTGCCAAATTGGGGGTTGAGCTGTGAGAGCGTCGATCTTTCGAGTGAAGCAGAGCGCAAAAGCGCTTACGGAAAAGGCATCGATCTCGTCTGGTTCGAAACGCCATCGAACCCTTTGATGGATGTTTTGGATATAGAAGCAATCTGCAAGGAAGCGGGCAATCATGGCGCTGCCGTACTGGTCGACGGAACGTTTGCTACGCCCGTCGTACAGCAGCCGCTGGCGCTGGGTGCGACTTACGTTTTGCACTCTTTGACCAAATACATGGGCGGTCATAGCGACGTCCAGGGCGGTGCAATCGCTTATCGCGGTGACTCGTCAATCGCGGACAGCCTCACCCGGATACGGCGCCTGACAGGCGGAGTGCTGTCTCCATTCAATGCATGGCTGGTTTCGCGCGGACTCCAGACATTGCACTGCCGAATGGAAAAGCACTGTGCGAACGCGCACAAGGTTGCCGAAGCACTGGAATCTCACGACCGCGTTGAGCGCGTTCGTTACCCGTATCTGTCCAGCCACCCGTCGTACGACATTGCACGACGACAAATGACCATGGGCGGCGGCATGATTTCGATTGAAGTCTCGGGTGGCAGGGACGCGGCGCTGCGTGTCGCATCAAACGTGAAATTGTTTGTCAACGCCACGAGCCTCGGCGGCGTCGAGAGCCTGATAGAGCACAGAGCATCCATCGAAGGCCCGGAATCGACAACACCGGGTGGACTCCTTCGTCTTTCCATCGGGCTCGAAAATGCTGAAGACTTGATCGATGATTTGAACATGGCGCTGCGAGCGTAACGAGTGGACGAACGTCCGAATTGGGAGAGGACTTGCCGTTGCCACTGAGCGGCTGTATCGGGTCAGTAGGAGAAACTATGGCCCGAGCTCGGTGACCGTCTCAACTCGGCCAAAAGGGGTCATGCCCGGGTACTTGTCAATTCTTCGCGCGTTCAGGAGGTGAACGGACCTATGGGTTGTGAGCTTGTCGCGCTAATCTCCTTATTCTCGCAACAAACTCTGTTGGATAATCAGCTAGTGCGTGCGCGTGTTGGCCATTTATTTCCCAAAACTCCTTGTAGTCTCCAGCGTGCCGAAAAAGCTCTTTACCCATGGCAAACGGGACAACGCCATCCTCGCGACTATGTATGATCAACTTTGGCATGGTGGCTTTCCGAATGACATTCGCCGAATCGTAGGGGTTTCGAAAAAAAGCCCACGTAAATGGCTTTCCAATCCACGGCGTGGAATACACAGCAATGTCTCGAAACGAGGTGAAAGTGCCTTCTATTACCAGAGCATCTACCTCCTGTGGATACCTGGCACCTACACTGATTGCGAGTTGTCCGCCGTACGATTGCCCGAGCACAAGTATTGGTTTGTCTTTGACATCTTCGCGACCGATTAGATAAAGAAATGCTCTGTGGGCATCTGCGACTACCGATTCATGAGTAGCATGACCTTCCGAGTTGCCGAACCCTCTGTATTCCATGAGAAACAGCTGAAAACCGTCTTTCGTCAGTGGGTTAAGAAGTGTCGTCCAATTGGCCACAGTTGAGCCACTGCCATGGAATACGAAGATCGTCGCATCGGGATCGGACTGGGGCTTGATCAGGAAGTGATCGATATTCTTACCGTCGGCAGACGGCAGTACGATAATTTCCTGATACCTGTTTTTAGAGTCGCCAGGCCTTTTGTCAATGGGAAAAAATGTTCGATCAAAAGAGCACGCGCACACCAGACATGTGGTGAGTAAGAGCGTATGGACGCGAATTTTCATAGTTGGTTGATTCTGTCTACGGAAACACCAAGCGCGGCCATAGTCACTTGCTGCGTTGGGTCAGCAGCAGCCGTTGAGTCTATCACCAGGCGACAGGCTGGAGTCGGGCACAAGCGGGCACACGGGCGGTTTCTCTGAGATTACCGATGTAATATGGCCACTCTAAGGCGACAGCTGAAGTTGGGGTCTACAGCGAATGTTAAGTGTGCTCCCCAGTATTATAGTTCTCGGCCTGGCGGCGCTCGCCGCGCTCCACTTGACAATTCGCTATCCCTCGCCGCCTGAGAACGTAGCAGAGCGCCTTGCGGCATCACGCGCGCTTGCCGGCGCAACCGGATTTCAATGTATTCACTTCGTCGAAGAAGCGGCAACTGGTTTCAACGAGCGGTTCCCAGCCTTGCTCGGATTTCCGAGTATGTCTTTCTCCTTCTTCGTCGTATTCAACGTAATGTGGATTGCGATCTGGATCGTATCTATTCAAGGGCTACGCTCGTCGAGGCTCGTTGCATTTTTCGCCGCTTGGTTCCTCGCGATCGCTGGAACACTAAACGGCATTGCGCATCCACTCATGGCTGTCGCAGCGCGTGGCTATTTTCCTGGCCTCGTCAGTTCACCCTTTGTCGGTCTCGCCTGTATTTGGCTTTTGTCGAAGCTCCGCTTGG
>JBFJQO010000039.1:0-11876 GCA_041616535.1 Woeseiaceae bacterium
GTCGAACGCCGTCGACAGGCGCGCGGCGGGCTGTCCCTGCGACAGATAGTGGAAGCGGCGGTTGGTGCGCTCCGGCGTGCCCTCGCCCGCGAACATGCGCGTCGGGTCCTCGCCATGGCGACGATACGGGTACACGCCGCCAGTGTAGGGGTACGCGCCGGGCAGGTTCTCCTTCGACAGGAAACGCAGCAACTCGCCCCAGTCCTCGAAGTCCGGTGCCGCGATCTTCGGGATCTTCTGGTGGCTCAGTGACTCGAGGTAGTTGTCCCCCGTGATCTCGCGGCCGCGCACGTTGTAGCTGTAGCGTTCGGAGCGCACGCCTGCCTTGCGCGCGGGCCACTCGCGCAGCAGCACAAGCGACTCCGGCGCCAGGTCGCCAATGGCTTCCTGGTAGCGCTGCCGCAGCACCGTGAGGCTGCGGTCGTCGCCGGCCGTCAGCGCATCCGACCGGTACGGGTCGAGCGCGTCCGGAAGCTCCGGGTCCTCGAGCAGCTTCAGCGACTCGTAGACGTGCTGCGCCCGGCTCGCGATTTCGGCCTGCTTGTCGACGTGCGCGTTGATCGCACGGCCCTGCTCGGCAATCTCGGCGAGGTAGCGGATGCGCTGCCCCGGGATCATCGCGGTCGCACGCGGCTCGCGTATCGAGGTATCGATGTCGGGCGACCACCTGTCCGGATCGAGGCCGGCCTTGTCCGCGACGCGGCGGCATAGTTCGGCGAACATCCAGCTCACGCCCGGGTCGTTGAACTGGCTCGCGATCGTCGGGTAGACGGGGACCTCGTCGTCGGGCGTGTCGAACGCGACGTGGTTGCGCTTCCACTGCTTGCGAATGTCGCGCAGTGCATCCTCGGCGCCGCGCTTGTCGAACTTGTTGAGGACGACCAGATCGGCGAAGTCGAGCATGTCGATCTTCTCGAGCTGGCTGGCCGCGCCGTAGTCGCTCGTCATGACGTAGACGGCGAAGTCGACCATGTCGACGATCTCGCTGTCGCTCTGGCCGATGCCGGCCGTTTCGACGATGACGAGATCGAAGCCCTGCGCCTTCAGGTAGCCGATGTGGTCCGCGAGCATCTCGCTCGTCGCGAGGTGCTGGCGACGGGTCGCGATCGAGCGCATGTAGATGCGCTCGGAGCGCAGCGTATTCATGCGGATGCGGTCGCCGAGCAGCGCGCCCCCCGTGCGGCGGCGCGTCGGGTCGACGGCCAGTACCGCGACCCGCATTTCGGGAAAACTCGCGAGGAAGCGGTTCAGGATCTCGTCGGTGACGCTGCTCTTGCCGGCACCGCCCGTGCCCGTGATACCGATGACCGGCACCTGCCCGGCCTGCACTTGCCACTCCTTGCGCAACTTCGTGAGCCCTGCCTCGTCGAAGGCGCCCTCCTCGATCGCCGACATCATCGCCGCAATGTCGACGGCGGAGTCGGACGACGTCGGTACCGTCGTCGGGCGACGCGCCGCGCGCGTGCGCGCGACGAGGTCGTCGATCATCGCGGTCAGGCCCAGCTCCATGCCGTCGTTCGGGTGGTAGATGCGCTCGACGCCGTATTCCATAAGCGCCTTGATCTCTTCGGGCGTGATCGTGCCGCCACCGCCACCGAACACGCGGATGTGGCCGGCGCCGAGTTCCGCAAGCCGGTCGATCATGTAGCGGAAGAACTCGTTGTGGCCGCCTTGATACGAACTCACGGCAATACCGTCTGCGTCCTCCTGGATCGCGGCACGCACGATATCCTCGACGCTGCGATTGTGGCCGAGATGCACGACTTCGATACCCTGCGCCTGGATCAGGCGCCGCATTATGTTAATTGCGGCATCGTGACCGTCGAACAACGATGCCGCCGTCACGAAACGCAGAGGAACGTCGTCCCGCGCGCCCGAGGCGCGCGGCAGATCCGTGGCTGCCGTATTCATACTCAACCCGCCAGAAGAATTTTAATCTGGATTAAAATAATGCAGAATCAGTCCGGACTCAAGCCAATGGACCCCGAGATGGCCCCGCAAGCCGCCGAGACCCGCTGGGAACTCAAGAAAAACCGCATGCTGCGCGCGGCGGCGCGCTGCTTCAACGAGAAGGGCTACAGCGGCACGTCGCTCAAGGACGTCGCCGACCTGCTCGGCCTGACCGACGCCGCCCTCTACTACTACGTCAAGAACAAGGAAGAACTCGTCTACCTGTGCTACCTGCGTGCGGGGGACGTCGGCCGCGAAACCATGGACCGGGCGATCGCCGAGGGCACCGCCGGCCTCGACATCGTGCGGCGCTACCTGCGCTATCACCTCGAGGTCATGACCGGCGAGCGCGGGCCCATCGCCATCATGTCCGAAATTCCCTCACTCGAGCCCGAGCACCGCGAGCACATCCTGGACATCTCGCGACGCCACAGCGCCCGCTTCGAAGCGATCCTGGAACAGGGCATCGCAGACGGCAGCATCGCGCCCTGCGACGTGCGCATGACGGGCAACGCCGTCATGGGTGCGTTGAACTGGGTACCGAAGTGGTATCACGGCGACGCCGACATCGCGGCCAAAGTCGTTGCCGAGTTTCCGGAGATCCTGAGCGCCGGACTGAAACCCGGCACCTGAATCATCGATCGTCGACGACCCTGAGATGGTCGAGAACCCGTTCCGAGAAGAGCCGAAACTTGCGGTCGCCCATCGTCGCCTCGACCGGCTCGATACCCATGTGCTCCGTGATGAAGTCGAGGCGCACCTGCATGCGCTCCTCGATGCGCGCGACGTACTCCTCGCGCGTCATCGGCGCTCCCGTACGCGAGTCGACGACCGTGATCGGCCCCGGATAACCGTCGTTCAGCCGCGTGCCGGTCGTGCCGGACTCGATGAGCCGCCGCTCGTCACGCAGGTGCCCGAGTGCGAGCGCGAGGTCACTGTATTTGAGCCGCAGATTGATGTAGGCATCGTCCGACAGCGCCCGCTCGGCATCGCTCATCGACTCGAGTAACTGGTCGCGCAACTCGATAAACTGGGGAGCGCCGCGCTCCGCAGCGAGACGGTACCAAGCCGAGGCCCTGACGGGGTCCTGGCGCATGCCCTGCCCGTGCAGGCACATGTAGCCGGCCATGTACTGCGAGTACTTGTCGCCGATGGCCGCGAGTTCGTTGACGTAGATGAAAAACGCACGCTCGAAGTGCCCGTTCTGGTAAAGCTCTTCGGCCTTCTGGTGGAGACGCAACGTCGACAGGTCGCTGCTGCGATCCTGCGCCACAGCGGGCTGGACCGCCGCCGCGGCATACAACAGGAAGACAAGGATTACGACTCGAATGATCAAGCTAGACTCGACGAAAACTGCGCGACACCTGCTTGGAACCTCTCGTTTTCCTCAAAGTTCCTGCGAAAAACACGTAACTAGTCCGTAAATTCCGGCGCGCGCTTCTCGAGGTTGGCACGCACGGCCTCGGCCTGGTTGGGCGCGCCGAGAATGCCGACCTGAATACGCATCTCGAGCGCCAGCGCCTCCGCCTCGGACAGCCCCCACGACGCATTGACGAGCTGCTTGATGCCGCGGATCGAATCCGGGGAGCGGTTGCGCAGCTGCGTCGCCAGTATCCGCGCCGCGGCCAGCGGGTCGTTCTCGACCCGCGTAACCAGGCCGAGTTGCAGCGCCTCCGTCGCGTCGAAGACCCGCGCCGTCCAGGCAAGATCCTTGACCTTGTCGGGCGGCAGGATATCCCGCAGCGTTGCGCTGATCGCCATGTCCGGGATCAGGCCCCACCGGGACTCCATGATCGAAAACTGGGTGTCCGGGGCGGCAATGCGCAGGTCCGCGCCCATGGCGATCTGGAAGCCGCCGCCGAACGTCGTGCCGCGCAGCGCGCAGATCACGGGCACGGGCAGCTCCCGCCAGGCGTAGGCGGCTCGCTGCGCGAGATTCGCGGCGGAGCCTTCGACCGGTTCCAGCAGCTGCCGGGCGACAGCCTCGCCACCGCCCCGGAGGACGCCGAGATCGATGCCGGCGCAGAAGTGCTCGCCTGCCCCGTGCAGCACGACGGCACGCACCGAAGTCTCGGCCGCCAGCGTGCGGCCCGCCTCGTCGAGCGCGCGAAACATGTCGATGTCGAGTGCGTTGAACTTGTCGGCACGATCGAGCATGACCTCGGCGACGTGATCGTCGATCGTAATTATGAGCCGGTCGCGCATTGCCTCCCCCGGGTTCAGGCGCTCAGCGTGCACTTGCCGTTGCGCAGTACCACCGCGTCGCGGTCCTTGACGCTGCAGCTGAAGGACACGACGTTGCCATCCTGCCACATGTCGGTCGTAATCGTATCACCGGGCAGGACCGGGGCCGAGAATCGCGCGTCGAATTCTTCGATGAGCGTGTAGTCGAAATCGCAGATCGTTTGCAGGATCGCCTTGCAGGCGACACCGAATGTGCACAAGCCGTGCAGGATCGGTCGATCGAAGCCGACGGCCCGTGCCCGGGCGGGATCCGCGTGCAGCGGGTTGCGATCGCCGGTCAGGCGATACAACAGCGCCTGGTCGCGCCGCGTTTCGATATCACAGGACAGGTCCGGCTCACGCTTGGGCGGCCGGTGCGGCGGGATGCCCCTGCCCTTCGGGCCGCCGAAGCCGCCGTCGCCGCGGGCAACGATCGTGCAGCCGAGCGTGAACAGGACCGTGTCGTCAGCCGCGAGGCGCCCCTCGGCCTCGAGCAGGATTAGCGCGCCGAGCTTCGGCCCGCGGTCGAACGCGTCGACGACGCGCTTGTTGACGAGCAGATCGGCTGCCGGCGGCAGCGGCCGATACAGTTTCAGGCGTTGCTCGCCGTGCAGTATCTGGCTGTAGTCCCAACCGAGCCCGACCGGGAACATCTCGGGCACGAGCACGGACGCAAGCGTCGGCATCGTTTTCAGCGCATCGCCCTGCTCATACACGTACTCGAGTTCCCGGCGATCCAGCGGATCCCGGCCCATGCCCACGCTGAGCGCGTAGAGTATCGTGTCGGCCTCGCGGTAACTGAAATGAAGGTCGTTCTCGACCGTCGACATGAGTTTGTCGTAATCAAGTGCCATGGGTCATCCGTGTCTCGCGGCATGCTTGCCCGTACTGAGGTCCGGGTATCGGACGCTTCGCCGCCGAGTGTACCGTCACATGCGAAAAATGCCGAACGGTTCCTCGCCGGGCTGTGGGGAGTTCATCGCGGCCGACAGACCGTGTGCAAGCACGGTGCGCGTCTCGAGCGGGTCGATGACGCCGTCGTCCCACAGCCGGCCGCTGGCGTAGAACGGATTGCCCTGCGTCTCGTACTGCGCACGAATCATGTCCTCGAATTCGCCCTTGGCTTTCTCGGACCATTCCTCTCCCTTGAGATTCAGACCGTCTTCCCGGATCGTGGACAGTACGAGCGCCGCCTGGTCGCCGCCCATGACCGAGATGCGCGCGTTCGGCCACATCCACATCATGCGCGGGCCGTAGGCACGGCCGCACATCGCGTAGTTACCCGCGCCGAAGGAGCCGCCGACGACAACCGTGAACTTGGGGACGTTCGCCGTCGCCACCGCATTCACCATTTTCGCACCGTCTTTGGCGATGCCGGCCTGTTCGACGCGTTTGCCGACCATGAAACCCGTGATGTTCTGCAAAAACACGAGCGGGATGCGGCGCCGGTTGCAGAGTTGCACGAAGTGCGCCCCCTTCTGCGCCGATTCGGGGAAGAGGATGCCGTTGTTCGCAACGATGCCGACCGGGTAGCCGTCGATGTGCGCAAAACCGCAGACGAGCGTCGCGCCGTAGAGCTTCTTGAACTCGTGAAACTCGGACTTATCGACGATGCGCGCAATGACCTCACGGATGTCGTAGGGAAACCGGAACTCGCGCGACACGATGCCGTAGATGTCCTCGACCGGGAGCGCCGGATCGGCCGGCTTGCGGCGTACCACGCTCGGCGTACGCTGGAAATTGATGTTGGCGACGATGTCGCGCGCGATGCGCAGCGCATGCTCGTCATCGTCGGCGAGATGGTCCGTGACGCCCGAGATGCGCGAATGCACGCTGCCGCCGCCGAGTGTCTCGGCATCCACGACCTCGCCGGTCGCGGCTTTGACCAGCGGCGGGCCGCCGAGGAAGATCGTGCCCTGGTTTCGGACGATGATCGATTCGTCGCACATCGCGGGCACGTAAGCTCCGCCGGCCGTGCACGATCCCATGACGACGGCGATCTGCGGGATACCCTTTCCTGACAAGCGCGCCTGGTTGTAGAAGATACGGCCGAAATGATCGCGGTCGGGGAACACTTCGTCCTGGCGCGGCAGGAACGCGCCGCCGGAGTCGACGAGATAGATGCACGGCAGGCGGTTTTCTTCGGCGATTTCCTGCGCGCGCAGGTGCTTCTTGACCGTCAGCGGGTAGTAGGTGCCGCCCTTCACCGTTGCGTCGTTGGCGACGATCATGCACTCGAGACCATGAATTCGGCCGATACCGGTCACGATACCGGCGCTCGGCACGTCGTCGCTGTAAACCTGCCAGGCCGCCTGGCGCCCTATCTCGAGGAAGTGCGTGCCCTCGTCGAGCAACCTGGCGACACGGTCGCGCGCCAGCAGCTTGCCGCGCTTCAGGTGCTTCTCCCTTGCGCGCTCGGGCCCGCCCTGCAGGATGTAGTCGTTGACCTCCCTGAGATCGCTCGCCAGCGCCTCGTGAGCGGCCTTGTTTCTCTCGAAGTCGTCGGACGAACGATCGACTTTCGTCTGGATTACGGGCATCGGTTCATCGGGTCGCCTTGAACAATTCGCGGCCGATCAACATACGACGAATTTCGCTCGTCCCCGCGCCGATCTCGTACAATTTCGCGTCGCGCCACAGGCGCCCGGCCGGGAACTCGTTGATGTAGCCGTTTCCGCCGAGGGCCTGGATCGCCTGCCCGGCCATCCACGTCGCCTTCTCGGCAGCCACGAGGATACATCCCGCGGCATCGAAGCGGGTAGTCAATCCGCGATCGCAGGCCTGGGCGACGCTGTAGACGTAAGCACGGCAGGCGTTCATCGTCGTGTACATGTCGGCGATTTTGCCCTGCATGAGCTGGAATTCGCCGATCGGGCGGCCGAATTGCTTGCGGTCGTGGACGTAGGGCATCACGAGGTCCATGCAGGCCGACATGATGCCGAGTGAACCGCCGGCCAGCACCACGCGCTCGTAATCGAGGCCGCTCATGAGGATGGCGGCGCCCTTGCCCTCTTTTGCGAGCAGGTTCGTTGCCGGCACGCGGCAGTTCTCGAACAGGACCTCGCTCGTATCCGAGCCGCGCATGCCGAGCTTGTCGAGCTTCTGCGGTGTCGACATCCCCGGCGTGCCGCGTTCCACGACAAACGCGCTGACGCTCTTGCTGCCTTTGCCGGGATCCGTCTTGGCGTAGACGATCATCACGTCGGCACCGGGCGCGTTGGTGATCCACATCTTGGAGCCATTGATCACGTAGTCCTCGCCGTCACGTTCGGCCGTCGCGCGCATGCCCATGACGTCGGACCCGGCGCCCGACTCGCTCATGGCGAGCGCGCCGAGGTATTTACCCGAAACGAGCTGCGGCAGGTAGGCGGCTTTCTGCGCAGCATTACCCCAACGCCGCAGCTGGTTGACGCAGAGATTGGAATGGGCTCCGTAGGACAGCCCGACCGCGCCCGACGCGCGACTGATCTCTTCCATCGCGATGACGTGAGCGAGGTAGCCGAGTTCCGAGCCACCGTATTCGCTCTCGACCGTGATGCCCAGCAGGCCGAGTTCGCCGAGCTCGGGCCACAGGTCGCGCGGGAATTCGTTGTTCCCATCGATGTCCGCCGCGCGCGGCGCAATGCGATCGGCCGCAAAGCTGCGCACGGTGTCGCGTAGCAGATCGAGGTCCTCTCCAAGACCAAAATCGAATTCGAACATCGCATGGCCCTCCTGCCCGGCGATTACAGCTCCGCGTCCATTCTCAGGCTTCCCGGTCGCGGCCTGAATACCATGTCGCCGGTACGCACCCGCCAGAGATGGCTCGAAGCGCTTGAAGCTGTCGCCGGGACGACACAGAATAGCGCCTGCAGTGGGCGATTAGCTCAGTTGGGAGAGCGCCGCATTCACATTGCGGAGGTCACTGGTTCGAGACCGGTATCGCCCACCAATTCCTTCCCCGGACCCACCCACTATGCGCCAAGTCGTCGGAAATATCCTCAAACTCGCCGTCGTCCTGGGGCTCGGGTACATGATCTACACCTGGCAAGCAGGCGATGGCCAGGACCGTGAGGTGACAGAGTTCGCAAGCAGCGCCTGCCTCGATGAAGCCGCGCGGCGCTACGACGTCGCCAATGCGCGCGTTTACGACGTGGCCAAAAATGCCCGCGGATACGCCGTGCGCATCACGGTCACCCTCAATCGCGGCCAATCGGCCAAAGTGACCTGCCTGACCAACCCCCACGGGGGCGTAACCGATATGGCCATCGACGAGCGGTAGCTCGAGCGTCAGCGCGACAGGTCGTCGATGAAGCGCGAAAACAACTCGTACTGCGACGAGATGCCTAATCTCGCGAACAAGTTGCGTTTGTGCACCATCACCGTGCCCGGCGCGATGTCGAGTTCGCGCGCGACCGACTTGGTCGAATGGCCCCGCAACAGTAACTTGCTGATCTCCCGTTCTCGTTCCGTCAGCACACCGTCACCGAAGTTCTCGAAGCATTCGGTCAGTCGCGCATGGATCGCGCGATCCGGAGTGTCGCGCAGATCGCTACGCGGCCAGGTGTCGCCGATGCGCCGCATCGCGGCCCGGACCACGGGCTCGATCAGTTCGAGCCGCGCGAGCTCGGCCCGCGAGAACATTTTTTCCCGGCGCCCGACGACGAGGACGAGCGCGCCGCCATTGCCCATATCGACAAGAAAATCCATCTCGTCCTTGAGGTGCGTCCGCTCGCAGTACTGCCGGTAGTATTCGCTCGAGTGAAAGCGGTCCGGCGTGGCATCGCGAAACCGGCACATGGAGGGCTTGTCCGCGCGCCGCGCCAGGTCATACAAGGGATCGAGCAGGTACGGGCCCGCGAGGTATCGCTCCACGTAGTGACGTTCGCCCTCGGCATCGAGCGTATGGTGCAGCACCTCGGGCCGCGCGTCCGCATGAAACGCAAGCAGGCAGGTGCCGTTGTGGACGACAGCGCTGCCGATGGCGTCGATCAGACCATCGGCGATAGGCTGCCCGCGGTCGGCAACGAGCATCGCGGCAATCGCCGTGTGCCACGCGGATGTCTCGAACGGGGATCGCGGCATGAATCAGGGCTGGTACAGCGCGGCGGTCGCGCCGCCCGGGTCACGAATCACGCAGAAGCGGCCGCCGGCCAGTCCGCGCACCGGCACGACGATCTCGCCACCGTTGGCTTCGCACGCCGCGGCGCTCGCCTCGACGTCGACCACCGTAATGTAGATGAGCCAGCCGCCGGGCAACCCGGCATTGGTGCCGCGTGCGTGACAGATCCCGGCCACGGCATTGCCCGCGGCGGTGGTCATCGAGTAGTCGGCATACTCACCCATCGACACGTCCTCGTGCCCCCAGCCGACGACCGCCTTGTAGAAGTCGCGGACACCGTCCGCATCGTCGACGGTCATGTCGACCCACCCAATCCTGCCAATCGTATCGGACATTGAAATCCTCTAAGTCGTATTCAGAATGATGTCAGGAACGATGCCGCGTTGCCGCCGATCGCCGCGACGCCGGACCTTGCCGCGGCCAGGTAGTCGTCACCCTGCGGATAATCACTCGCACGCGCTCCGTGCACGCGCCGCACCCGATTACGATGATACAGCCTGAGCTGCGATCGCAGCGGCACCACCCGGCCCGGATCGTCGCCGGTCATCTCGCGATGCCGCTCCGGCAGGCGGAAGAACGGCAGGTTCATGTCGGCGTGGTGCGCGTTGTGATACCCGAAGTTGAGGACCAGCCAGTTGAGCTTCGGGAATGCCAGGCTGAGCGGGTTGCTGAACGTGTGCGCCTGCTCCCAGGCCGTATCGCCCTTGTGCGGAGGCCGCACATAATCGAACAGGGTCGTGTGATAGCCGTAATCGTGTTGCACGCTGTCCATGAAACGCAGTACATGCATCATGAGCAGGTACGCGACGACGTACAACAACGCGACCTTCGGCACGGCAATGAGCAGCGCGGCAAAGATACCCCCGCGCACGAGGATGACCACAATGTTGCGCACACGCTGGTCGCGCCGCTGCGGGATCACGAAGGATGTAAAGACCATCACGCCGTGCAGGATCAGGTCGTGTGCCGGGATGTAGAACCACTCGAGCACGCGCGTCGCACGCGTGACAAGAGGGTGGCGCGCGAAAAACGCGTCGTAATCGAACCAGACCACGTCATCGTTGTCGACGTGATGCCGGAAATGCTTGTACCGGATATCCTCGTACGTGCCGTAGGATGCGCCGCACAGCCAGCTCATGAATTGCCCGAGCCGGGCGTTGTGCCGGCTTTGCGTAAACACGAGGTTGTGACCGCATTCGTGGATCAGGTAAGCCGCAATAACCATGCCGTGGGCGAGCAACATCGTGGCGAGCGCGTTCACGCCCCAGTGCGACGCGAACAGTCCGGCAAACCCGACCCCGTAAGCCGTCACGGCGTAGAAGATCGCGGCCCCGTAATAGCGCATTCCGAGCGGGTCTTTCATGAGGCTCTTTGTTAGCATACGCAGCAACCTGTGACCGCACGGAGAATGCATCGATGAAGCTCGTCACCGCCATTGTAAAGCCCTTTCGCCTCGACGACGTGCGCAACGCGCTCAGCGAGGTCGGCATCCAGGGCATGACCGTCAGCGAGGTCAAGGGCTTCGGGCGCCAGCGCGGCCACACCGAGCTTTACCGGGGCGCGGAATATGTCGTTGATTTTCTTCCGAAAGCCAAGATCGAAGTGGCCGTATCCGACGACCTGGTCGAACGCGTTATCGAAGCCATCGTCGACGCGGCCAAGACCGGCAAAGTCGGCGACGGCAAGATCTTCGTCACGGCGCTCGAGCAGGTCTGGCGTATCCGCACGGGCGAAACCGGCGACAGCGCGCTCTAGGTTCCTTCCTGCTCTTCCACCATGCAGAAAGCATTCAGCTTGTTGCCGTCGAGATCGCGAAAATATCCCGCATAGAACGGCCCCATGCGCGGCCCCGGGTCACCCTCGTTTGCGCCGCCGAGTTCGAGCGCCCGGGCGTGCAGCGCGTGCACCTTCTCGGGCGCGTCGACGGCGATCGCGACCATCGTACCGTTGCCGACCGTCGCCGCTTTGCCGTCATAGGGCGTAATCAACGACAAGGCCGGCGCGCTCGGACTCGTTGCCCAGGCGACGAAATTGTCGCCTTCGAACACGCGCCCCGCCTGGATCACGCCAAGCAGCTCGTCGTAGAACGCCGTCGCACGCGACAGGTCGTTGGTGCCCAGCGTCACGTATCCGATCATGAGTCCCCTCCTCCATTCTGAAATTCGAGTCGTAGCGCTTCGCGCCAGACGGCCAGCTTACCGGAGAACGGCATCGATGCATAAGCCGGGCTCGTGGAAGGCAGGCCGACGCGCGGAACGCTCGGCACGATCCCCATGGGCTCGACGAAACGGCCGAACAGCTGCTCGGCTTTCCTGCCGTTGAACGCGATCAGGCGAAGATCGGGATGTGCCTCGAAGAACGACGCGAAGTCGTTGGCCTGCGCCGTGTCGAGGCGAATGTCGGCATCCATGCTGCCGGGCCGCACCGAGCTTTGCAGCACGTCCCAGAGTGCGACACCGCAAGCCGCCAGCTGCGAACACCGGGCCGCGTAATTGCCTTGGATGCCGAAAAGCTCCCGCATGATGTGCCAAAACGCATTCTGCGGATGTGCATAGTAACGGCCCTCGTCGATCGAACGTTGCCCCGGCAGGCTGCCGAGCAC
>JBFJQO010000040.1:0-11859 GCA_041616535.1 Woeseiaceae bacterium
CTGCAAAAAAGTGCCTGACGCGCATGGTCGGCGGCCGCCGCAAGCAGGTATGCTGCGCGTATGAAGCCGATTCGCCAGATCGTGTTGCTGGCGCTGTTTGCGGTGCTCGCCGCCTGCGGCGGTCCCGGCGGTCCCGGCGAGCCAGAGGGCGCGGCCAGCACCCTGCAGCGCGGCACCCCGTCCGACCCGGAAACCCTGGACCCGCACAAGGCGCGCAGCGTCCAGGCCGCCGAGATCCTGCGCGACCTTGGCGAAGGCCTCGCCGGGTATTCGCCGGTCGGTGAACTCGTGCCGGCGGCCGCCGAGCGCTGGGAAATCTCGGACGACGGCCTGTCTTACACTTTTTACCTGCGCGAAGGCCTGAAGTGGTCGAACGGCGACTCGTTGACGGCCGACCATTTCGTGGCCGGCATGCGGCGGCTCGTCAACCCGGCGACGGCCGCGTTCTACGCGCAGATGCTCATCGATATCGAAAACGCGGGCGGCATCGTGACGGGCGATATTCCCGTGTCGATGCTCGGCGTCGAGGCCGTCGACGAGCGCACACTCGTGATGCGGCTGGTGCAGCCGACGCCGTACCTGGTCAGCCTGCTGACCCACCCGAGCACGTTCCCGGTGCACCCGGACTCGCTCGAGGCACACGGCGACGGGTTCGCGCGCCCGGGCAGGTTCGTCTCCAACGGCGCCTACGTGCTCGATGCCTGGGTGCCGGGCTCGCTCGTCGCGCTGCGGCGCAACGGGCACTACTGGAACGATACGGCAACGACGATCGACGCCGTGAACTACCACGTGCTCGTGCAGAACACCTCGGAGCTGAATCGCTATCGGGCGGGCGAGTTGCACATCACGAGCACGGTGCCGCCGGACAGCTTTGCACAGGTGAAAGCGGACTTCGGCGACGAGCTGCGCGTTGCGCCGTATCTCGGCGTCTATTACTACGGTTACAACCTGTCGCGGCCGCCGTTCGCGGACAACCTCGCGCTGCGCGAGGCGCTATCGATGGCGATCGATCGCGAACAGCTCGCAGGCCGGATTCTCGGTCGCGGCGAGGAGGCCGCGTACAGCTGGGTACCGCCGGGCGTGCACAACTACACCCCGGTGCAGATGAGCTTCGCGGCACTCGCCAAGGACGAGCGCGAGAAGCTCGCGCGGACGCGCTACAAGGAAGCGGGCTACGGCCCTGACAATCCGCTGCGGGTCGAGGTCCGCTACAACACGAACGACACGAACAAACGCATCGCCGTCGCCGTCCAGTCGATGTGGCGCGAGGTGCTCGGCGTCGAGGCGACGCTGGTCAACGAGGAGTTCCAGGTGTTGCTCGCCAACATGCGCGACGCCAAGGTCACGCAGGTATTCCGTTCGAGCTGGCTGGGCGACTACAACGACGCGCACACGTTCCTGAGCGTGTTGCAAAACGGCAATCCGGCCAACATGCCGCGGTACGCCGACGAGGAATACGACGAACTCATGGCGCGGGCCGCCGCGCAGGTGGACCCGGAGCGACGTCGGCTATATCTCGAAGAGGCGGAAAGGGTCATGCTCGCCGATCACCCGGTCATCCCGCTGTACGTGTTCGTCAGCAAGCACCTCGTCAGCCCCGCGGTCCAGGGCTGGGGAGACAACGTGCTGGATTACCATTACAGTCACCACCTGAGCCTCAAGGCGGCGCGGGCTCAATAGGACGCGGTCGAGACCGCATCCTGGCTGCGCCGGATCAACGAATGCTGCGATACACGCTGCTCCGCATCCTGGGGGCGATTCCGACCCTGCTGCTGGTCATCGCTCTCGCGTTCCTGATGGTGCACGCCGCGCCCGGCGGGCCGTTCGACGACGAGCGCGCGTGGTCTCCCGAGATCGAGGCGAACTTCAAGGCGAAGTACAACCTGGACGCGCCCCTGCCGCAGCAGTTCGTTCACTATATCGGCGGCCTGTTGCGCGGCGACTTCGGCCCGTCGCTGCGCTATGTCGACCGCTCGGTGTCCGAGCTGATCGGTAACGCGTTTCCGTACTCGTTGCAGCTCGGCGCGCTGGCCATGGCCCTGGCCCTGGTGGTCGGCGTCGGCGCCGGCACGCTGGCGGCATTGCGGCAGGATACGCTGCTCGACCGCACGGTCATGGGTTTTGCCATGACGGGCATTTCGATACCGGTGTTCGTCATCGCACCCGTGCTGATCCTGCTGTTCGCCGTCAAACTCGGCTGGTTGCCGGCCGGCTGGAGCGGCACCGCCGGTGCCGGCCGCTACGTCTTGCCTGTCATTACGCTGGCGCTGCCGCAAATCGCATACATCGCGCGGCTGACGCGAGCGAGCATGATCGACGTGCTCGGCCGCGACTTCATCCGCACGGCGCGCGCACAGGGACTCGGCACGGCGACCATCGTGCGCGTGCACGCGCTGAAGCCGGCGATGTTGCCGGTGCTGTCGTACATGGGCCCCGCGATCGCCGCCATCCTGACGGGCTCGGTCGTCGTCGAGGAGGTGTTCGGCATCCCGGGGCTCGGCCAGTTCTTCGTGCGCGGCGCGCTCAACCGCGACTACACGCTCGTGCTCGGCATCGTCATCTTCTACGCTGCGCTGATCGTCGCGCTCAACCTCGTCGTCGACATTCTCTACGGCGTGATCGATCCGCGGGTGCGTTACCGATGACCCGCACCATCAAGGTATCGGCTACCTTCTTGCTGACGATTGCGCTGGTTGCCGTCGCCGGGCCATGGCTCAGTCCGCACGACTACGTTGCGACGAATTTCGACCGGCTGCTGGCGGCGCCGGGCCTCGGCGACATGCACCTGTTCGGCACCGACGATCTCGGCCGCGACCTGTTCGTGCGGACGATGCTCGGGGTGCGCGTGACGCTCATCGTCGCGATCGTAGCGAGCCTGGTCAGCCTCGTGATCGGCGTCGCTTATGGCGCGGTGGCCGGCTTTGTCGGCGGACGCGTCGATGCCGTCATGATGCGCTTTGTCGACACGCTGTACGCATTGCCGTTCATCTTCTTCGTCATCCTGCTCATGGTCGCGTTCGAGCGTAACTTCCTGCTGATCTTCGTTGCGATCGGCGCGATCAACTGGCTCGACATGGCACGCATCGTCCGCGGCCAGACGCTGTCCCTGCGCGAACGCGAGTTCGTCGAAGCCGCGAAGCTGGCCGGCGTCGGCACGCCGCGCATCATCCTGCGTCATATCGCGCCGAACCTGATCGGCATCGTCGTCGTGTACGTCACGCTGACGATTCCGCAGGCCATCCTCGTCGAGTCGTTCCTGAGTTTCCTCGGACTAGGCGTGCAGGAGCCGCAGACCTCGCTCGGCGCGCTGGTCAATTCGGGCCTCGGCCAAATGGAAGGCGCCTCCTGGATGCTGCTGATTCCGGCTGCGTTGCTTGCGGCCATCCTGATGGCATTCAACTTTCTCGGCGACGGCCTGCGCGACCTGTTCGACGCGAGGCAGGGGCCGTGAGCCTGCTCGACGTCACGGGCCTGACGATTCGCTACGGGAACACGACCGTCGTCGACGGCATCGACCTGTTCGTCGATCGCGGCGAGTCGGTCGGGCTGGTCGGCGAATCGGGTTCCGGCAAATCGCAGTCCGCGCTCGCGATCCTCGGCCTGTTGCCGCGGCAGGCACGAGTCGGCGGGCGCATCGAGTTCGACGGCCGGTCGCTGCTCGATGCGGGCGAAGAGGCGCTCGACACGATCCGGGCGCGGCGCATCGGCATGGTGTTCCAGGACCCGATGCAGGCGCTCAATCCCTACCTGCGCATCGGGCGGCAGCTGCGCCAGGTCCTGCTCGCCCATGGCCTGGCCGGGGCAGGCGACGCCGACGCGCGCGTCCTCGCGATGCTCGAGCGCGTCGGCCTGCCCGACCCCGAGCGCCAGTTCCGCGCCTGGCCGCACGAGCTGTCGGGCGGCATGCGCCAGCGCGTCATGATCGCATCGGCGCTCATCGCCCAGCCCGATCTGCTGATTGCCGACGAGCCGACGACGGCGCTCGACGTCACGGTACAGGCGCAGATCCTCGACATGCTCGAGGCCATCCGCGACGACACCGCCCTGCTACTGATTACGCACGACCTCGGCATCGTCGCGGGTCATTGCGAGCACATGATCGTTCTCGACGAAGGGCGGCTCGTCGACCAGGGGCCGACGACGTCCCTGTTCTCCTCGCCGGGCAGCCCGCACACACGCCGGCTGATCTCGGCGGCACCGCGCGTCGACCGGGGCGATCCGCCACCGCCCGTAACCTCCGCCACCCGACTCAGCGTCGGCGACGCGGTCGTCGAATACGGCCGCTTGCGCGCGGTCGCCGGGGCGAGTTTCGCGGTTCGCGAGGGAGAGACCGTCGCCGTCGTCGGCGAGTCCGGGTCCGGCAAATCGAGCCTTGTGCGCGCGGTGCTCGGCCTGGTGCCGCTGGCTTCAGGACGGGTCGTGTACGCGGGCGAGACGCTTGAGGGACCCGTGCAACGACGGCCGCAGGCGCGCCGCCGCGACCTGCAGCTCGTTTTCCAGGACCCGATGAGCGCCCTGAATCCGCAAATGCGCGTGCAGGCAATCGTCGCTGAGCCGCTGCTCGTGAACGAGCCGACGATGGCGGCTGCGGCGCGCCGGGAGCGCGTCGCGGGCATCCTCGAGCGGGTGGGCCTCGACGAAAGCCTCCTGCGCCGCTTCCCGCACGAGCTGTCGGGCGGCCAGGCGCAACGCGTCGCCATCGCGCGCGCGCTGATCCTGGATCCGAAAGTCCTTATTTGCGACGAGGCCGTCGCCGCGCTCGACGGCTCGATCCGCAAGCAGGTACTCGACCTGTTGCGCGAGGTGCAGCGCGATACGGGCTTGTCGATCGTGTTCATCTCGCACGATCTTGCAGTGGTGCGCTCGCTGAGCCATCGCGTGCTCGTCATGTACATGGGACGGGTCGTCGAGGTGGCCGATTGCGCGACGCTGTTCGACCAGGCACGGCACCCCTATACGCGTGCACTGATCGACTCGGTGCCGGTGCCCGATCCGGTGGTCGCACCGAAGCCCGCGCCACTGCGGGGTGAGGTGTCGTCGCTGCTGCACCCGCCGCCCGGTTGCGTGTTTCATCCACGCTGCCCGAAAGCGGAAGCAATCTGCAGTAACAGGGCGCCGACGTTGCGCGACGTTGGCGGCACGCGCGTCGCCTGCCACCTCGTTAATTAGGTGCCGGACACCTTATACCCGGTATAAGGTGTCCGGCACCTAATTTACATGGCGCCGAGCGGGATCGGGATCGGTGCGCCGTTGACCGTCGCGAGGCCTTTCTTGAGCTGCGCCTTCAGTTCGTAGACGTCGCCCTTGCGGACCAGGAAGCCGCCGCCGATGGCCGCCGCGACCTGGGGATTCGCCTGGCCGGCCATCTCGACGAGCGGTACCGGAATGGACAGGTCCACGGACGCCTCGGTGCTCAGCAGGAGCGAGGTCCAATCGAACGTTGCCGGGTCTTCCTCGCCGAACGAAAACAGCCATGACGACGACACGGTGCCTTGTGGCAGCGTGACATCGAGATGATCGAAGTTCAGGTCGAAGCCCGCCGCGAACAGCTGCTTGAGGTCGCCCTCGATCGTGCGGTACATCGCCATCGGGTCCTGCGTCGTCCCGGTGGCGTTTTCGAGCGCCCGCTGGATGCGTCCAAGGGCCTCGGCGTCGGCGCCGGCCATGTTGAAGTCGATGTTGATCGACAGATCACCGACCTGCGGCAACTGGTCCATGACCAGGTTGACGGTTGCGTCCGCGTTGACGTCCTTGCCGTCGAGGACCGTATTGCCTCTAGCGGCCATCGAGCGGATGCCGACGCGTTCACCGGTCGCCGCCCGGACCGAGAGATCGTCGAGCGTGAACGAGATGTCGCCGGCCGCGAAGCCGAATTTCGTCGGCGTCTGCGTACCCTTGAACCTGAGGCCGCCGACCGACATCGTATCGTCGCCCTCCCCGACCGAAAAAGCGCCGACCGAGCCGTCGAACACGGCCCGGCCCGTCGATGGATTCGTCGTGACATCGATGTCGGTGTCGCCCCAGGTCGCCGTCGCGCCGTTCTCGGTGTAGCTGCCGGCCGCGAGGACGTAATTCGATTGCAGCTCGCCACTGATGCCGATCTTGCTGTAGATAGTGCCCGGCAGGTCGACGAGCCCGCCGCCCGGCATCTCGACCTGCATCGTCGATACGGCGCTGCCGAGCCCCGGCGCGAGCGAACCCTTCTCGCGCGACATCGAGGACACCGGGATCAGGCCGTGGTCCAGCGTCGTATTGATGATGAGAACAGGGAGTTCCTCGGGGTCGCCGCCGACGCCGAGCGTCTGCAGCGCGGTCAGGAACTCGCCATCCTGGACCTCGACGCGATGCTGGCCTTCGGACGAGAACCAACCGCGCGAGAAACTTTCCGACGTGACGACGATGCCGCCGCTCTCCTGTGCCGCCCAATTGAGGTTTTCGTCCATCGACCGCTCGGCCAGACGGCCGACCACGGCCGGAGACACGAGGACGACGACGGCCAGCAAAACGAGTGTGATAATGACGCCTTTTTTCACGGTATATCCCTTACGATCAATTCCAACAGGCGGCCGATGCTAGCATGCGCCGGGGCGATTACCCGTGCGTGGTGCTAGAAATCGGCGCCGAGTCTCACTACCATAGCGACCTCACTCCACGCCGGGCGCAGGCCGGGCCACGGAAATAGTTGCAAAACCAAGTGATTACGAACATGAAGATCGTAGCCAGCGCCGCGACGCTGCTCCTCGCAGCGGCACTTTTCGCGCAGCCCGCACACGCCCAGGGCGATCCGGAGGCGGGCAGGGAAATCGGCTATACCTGTCTCGGTTGCCACGGCATCGAGGGCTATCGCAATGCCTACCCGTCCTTCCGCGTGCCGAAGCTCGGCGGGCAGAAGGCGGGCTACATCGAGATTGCGCTGCGCGGCTATCGCGACGGCACGCGCAAGCATCCGACGATGATCGCGCAGGCGACGAGCCTGACCGACAAGGAGATCGCGGACGTGTCGGCCTATCTCGCGACGCTTGGTGCCGACACGGTTGCGAGCGGCGGCTCCAGCCCGGCGCCGTTCGACAAGGCGGCGGCGTGCGTGGCGTGTCATGGGCAGAACGGGATCAGCGTCAATGCCGCGTGGCCGACGCTGGCGGGGCAGTGGGAGGACTACCTGCTGAACGCCCTTAAACAATATCGCGCCGGTACGCGCAAGGACCCGGTCATGACGGCGCAGGCACAGCTGATCGCCGAGGAAGATCTCGAGAAGCTGGCGCTGTATTTCTCGCGCCTCGACGGTCTCGAGACGACCGAACCTGAGTAAGCGCGCCCACATCACGACACTGAACGATGGCATCTTCGCCATCGACACCGAGTACCTGCGACCTATCCAGGACGCGAGCCACCTGATCGTAGAGGGCGGCCGCGCCGCGTTCGTCGATACGGGCACCAACGACAGCGTCCCCTTGCTGCTCGACGCGCTAGAGCAGCAGGAATTGGAGCCCGCTGACGTCGATTATGTCTTCCTGACGCACATCCATCTCGACCACGCAGGCGGCGCCGGGCTGCTGATGCAAGAGCTGCCAGACGCGCGCTGCGTCGTGCACCCGCGCGGTGCGCCTCACATGATCGATCCGGCCCGACTCGTCGCAGGCACGATTGGCGTGTACGGCGAGGAGCGCACGCGAGCGATGTACGGCGAGATCCTGCCGATCGAGGCGTCGCGCGTCATCGTCGCGGAGGACAAAGACGAATTCGAACTGAACGGCCGGCGGCTGCGGGCGCTGCACACCGAGGGGCATGCGCGCCACCACTACGTGCTGCACGACCCCGCCTCGCGCGGCGTCTTCACGGGCGACAGCTTCGGCATTTCCTACCGCGAGTGCGACACAGAGAACGGCGAGTTCATCTACCCGACGACGACGCCGGCGAGTTTCGATCCGGTCGAGGCCCACAAGGCCGTGGACCGCATCATGGCCTGCAAACCGCATTACCTGTACCTGACGCACTACAGCCGCATCACCGAGCTCGACCGGCATGCAGCGCAAATGCACACCGATATCGACGCATTCGTCGACCTGGCCATGCGGCACAAGGACGACCCGGATCGCGGCGAGAAGATCGAGCGCGCGATGGACGCTTACCTGTCGACGCGTCTCGTCGATCATGGCTTCAAGGGCGACCGCGATGCGCTATGGTCGATACTGAGCATCGATATCGAGCTCAATGCCCAGGGCCTGGTCGCATGGCTCGAACGGCTGGAGAAACACAATGGATGAATTTCGCGCATTCCGAATCGACGAACAGGACGGCGATATCGTCGCCGGGTTTCGCACGCTCACGCTTGACGACCTGACCGAAGGCAATGTCGTCGTCCGCGTGACGCATTCGACGATCAACTACAAGGACGCGCTCGCTGCGACGGGCAAGGGCCGCATCCTGCGCCGTTATCCGTTGAATGGCGGTATCGATTTGGCAGGCATCGTCGTGAGTTCCGAGGACGACGAGTTCCAGCCAGGGACCGACGTCCTCATGAACGGCTGCGGGCTCTCGGAGACCGTTGACGGCGGCTACTCGGAGTACGCACGCGTCAACAGTGAGGGGCTGGTGCCCGTGCCCGACGGCATGAGCTGCGCACAGGCCATGCAGATCGGTACGGCGGGTTACACGGCGGCGCTCGCCATCCATCGCATGGAACAGAATGGGCAGACGCCTGACCTCGGCCCGATCGCCGTAACCGGTGCAACGGGCGGTGTCGGCAGCATTGCCATCGACATGCTGGCCGGGCGCGGCTACGAGGTCGTGGCCGTGACGGGCAAAGCGTCCGAAGCCGACTACCTGACGTCGATCGGGGCCGAGCGCGTCCTGTTGCGCGACGACATCGACTTCGGCAAGCGGCCGCTCGAGAAGGCCGAGTGGGCCGGCGCCATCGACAACCTCGGCGGCGACTACCTCACTTGGCTGACGCGCACGGTGCGTTACGGCGGCAACATCGCCAGCATCGGCCTCGCGGCGAGCCACAAGCTCGAAACGACGGTCATGCCCTTCATCCTGCGCGCCGTGTGCCTGCTCGGCATCAATTCCGTGGAAACGCCGCGCGATCTGCGGCGCGCCGTCTGGCAGCGTATCGGCACCGACCTCGGGCCGCGGCACCTCGACACGATCGGTCACCGCACGATCGCGTTCGACGCATTGCCCGAGGCGTTCCAGGACTTCATCGACGGCCGGATCACGGGCCGGACCGTGGTACAAATATCCGAGTGAAGCACGACGCGTTCGAAGCCCTGCTCGACGAACTGGAACGCTGGAATCGCAAGGTCAACCTGACGGCCGTTCGCGATCGCGAACAGATGGTCGTCCTGCACCTGAACGACAGCCTCGTCGCTCGGCCGCTACTGCACGGCCGGCGCATACTCGATGTCGGCACGGGCGCCGGTTTTCCGGGGCTGCCGCTCGCGATCGCGGAGCCGGAACGCGAATTCACGCTGCTCGACAGCAACAATAAGAAAATCCAGTTCGTGCAACACGCTGCGGGAGTGCTGGGTCTCGACAATGTCACGGCCATCAAGGCGCGGGTCGAGGACTATGCACCCGGCCATCGCTTTGATACCGTGATCGCCCGGGCGCTGGCGACGTTGCCGCGCCTCGTGGAAATTGCCGGGCATCACGTGGGAGAGGACGGGGTGTTCGTGGCGCTGAAGGGGCGCTACCCGGCGAGAGAAATTCAAGAACTCAAGGCTCCGTGGGGCCATGAAGTGATGGAACTCGACGTGCCGGGGCTCGAGAAGGGCTCACGGCACGCCGTGCTGTTGCGACAGGCAGCTTGATGACACGAATCATTGCAGTGGCGAACCAGAAAGGCGGGGTCGGAAAGACGACCACCTGCGTCAATCTCGCGGCGTCGCTGGCGGCGACGCAGCGCCGTGTGCTGCTCGTCGACGTGGACCCGCAAGGCAACGCGACGATGGGCTGCGGCATCAACAAGATGGAGCTCGAGAATTCTACCTGCGACGTGCTGCTCGGCGAGGCCACGGCCGCCGACACGATCGTTTCGGCTCCCGAGGGTGGCTTCGCCGTTTTGCCGGGCAACGAGGACCTGACGCTCGCGGAAGTTAATTTGCTGCAGGAGATCGGGCGCGAGATGAAGCTCAAGAAAGCGCTCGCACCGGTCACGGGCCTGTACGATTTCATCCTCATCGATTGCCCGCCGTCGATCAACATGCTGACTGTCAATGCGCTGACGGCGGCCGACGGCGTGTTGATCCCGATGCAGTGCGAATACTACGCGCTCGAAGGACTGTCCGCGCTGCTGAAGACGATCGAGCAGGTACGCGATTCGGTGAACCCGGGGCTCGAGGTTTTCGGCATTCTGCGCACGATGTTCGATCCGCGGATCAACCTGTCGAACGAGGTCTCGATGCAGCTCATCGAGCATTTCGACCGCAAGGTATTCCGCACCTGCGTGCCGCGTAACGTGCGTCTGGCAGAGGCGCCGAGCTTTGGCCGGCCCGTGCTGTTGCACGACCGGCATTCGCGCGGTGCGATTGCCTACCTGGCGCTGGCCGGCGAGATCCTGCGGCGCGAGGATGCACGAATGGCGGAGGCTGTGTGACACCCAAGAAACGACTAGGCCGGGGCCTCGACGCCCTGTTGAGCAAGCCCGTCAGTGAGACGGCGGTGGCCACGGGCGGCGAAGTCGCTGGCGACGGCGCGTTGCGCACAATTCCCGTCGAGCTGCTGCAGCGCGGCCAGTACCAGCCGCGCGTCGACATGCGTCAGGACACGCTCGAGAATCTCGCGAACTCGATTCGCGTGCAGGGCGTCGTCCAGCCGATCGTCGTGCGGCCGATCGCGAGCAAGAACAAGGAGCAACGCTACGAGATCGTCGCGGGCGAGCGCCGCTGGCGGGCCGCACAACTCGCGGGCCTGGCCGAGATTCCGGCCGTGGTGCGCGATGTCCCCGACGAGTCGGCCATTGCGTTGGCCCTTATCGAGAACATCCAGCGTGAGAATCTAAATCCGCTCGAGGAGGCGCGCGCGCTCGACCGCCTGATTCGCGAATTCGACCTGACGCATGCCGAGGCCGCAAAGGCCGTCGGGCGCTCGCGCGCCGCGGTCAGCAACCTGTTGCGCCTGCAGGAGCTGTCCGACAAGGTGAAGCCGATGCTCGAGGATCGTCAGCTCGAGATGGGGCATGCGCGCGCGTTGCTCGGTATCACGAACGCGACGCAGCAATACAATGCGGCGCGCCAGGTCGTCAGGAAGGGCCTCTCGGTGCGCGAGACCGAGCGGCTCGTCAAGCGCATGCTCGAGGGCGGCGCGAAGAAACCGGCCAGGAAGGCGCCGTCGAAAGACGCCGACATTCGTCGTCTCGAAATCGAAGTGGCCGAAAAGCTCGGCGCGAAAGTCGACCTGCAGCACGGCAGCAAGGGTGCCGGCAAGCTCGTCATCAGCTACAACAACCTCGACGAACTCGACGGCATTCTCAAGCACATCAAATAGGGTGCCGGACACCATATTCCGAGTCTAAAAGTACCGGACACCCTGTTTCTCGACACATTGCAGGCATTCGTATGTGCCTAATCGAGTGGCCGTTTGCCATTGTCAGGGCGTTCAGACTCACGTGACACCCGATGCCCAAGTTCCGACGCCTCGTCGTGCCCGGATACCCGCACCATGTGACGCAGCGTGGCGTCCGCCGGCAAACGACTTTTTTCGATGATGCCGACTACGAGGCGTATCTAAACTTGGCGGCAAACCTGCTGGGCGAGTATTCCATCGAAATCTGGGCTTACTGCCTGATGCCAAATCACATTCATGCCGTCGTCGTCCCACACGACAAAAAAAGCATGTCCTCCTACTTTGCTCGCCTGC
>JBFJQO010000041.1:0-11609 GCA_041616535.1 Woeseiaceae bacterium
AGACGCTGCACTCGGCGGCACCGCACAAGGCAACCAGCCGGGCACGTACAGGATCGGCCAATGCCTTGAATTGATTGAGCAAGCTGTCTGTCGACGCTTTCATATAAAAATATAAGTATTTTTTTATATTTACGGCTGCTCAGTATACCCCAATTAGGTGCCGGACACCTTATTCCGCGTCTAAGGTATTGGATTTGGAATAAGGTGTCCGGCACCTAATTACTGGACGGAGTCGGGGGCCGGCACGACGTTTGCGGCGAACAGGCGTTCGACGTCGACCGCGTCGAAGTGGCGGCGGCGACCGCAATACTCGCAGATGACTTCAATGCGGCCGTAGTCTTCGAGCGCCTGCCGCGCTTCGGCCTCGCCCAGCATGCGCAGGACGTCCTCGGTCTTCGCGGCCGTGCAGCGGCAGCGGAATTTGACCGGCCGCGGCTTGTAGACACGCACGTCATCTTCGGCAAACAGCTTGCCGATCAGTTCGAGCCCGGCATCCCCGGCGAAATCCCGGATGGCGAGCGTCTCGACCAGGAATCGCAGACGGTTCCAGTCGTCCTCGTCGATCAGTTGTCCGGGGACCTGCTGTAAAAGGACGCCGCCCGAGACCTCGGCGTCGGCGACGAGCGCGATATGGCTCGGCACCTGCACCGAACGCCGGAAGTAATGCTCGAGGCTCGCCGCCAGCGAGCGAGCGTCGATCTCGACGATTCCCTGGTAAGGCCGATCGCCCGAATCCACGGTCACGGCACAGTGCGCCCCGGTCGTCAGTGCCGCGAAATCGCCGACGCTCGCGCCTTCTGCCACCGACGCCATGCCGCGCACCTCGAGTTCGCTCGTGCATTGCATGACGAGCATCTGCAGGTTGCGCGTCCCCTGAATCTGCAGCGTGACCGCGCCGTCGAACTTGAGGCTCTGTGCAATCAGCCCGGTCGCCGCCGCGGCATGCCCCAGCGTTTCGGTGATGAGCGAATCGTAATCGTGGTCGCGCAGCATGCGCCGCCACGAACGCGACAGGTGGATCAGAGCGCCGCGGACGGGAAGCAACTCGAACCCGAACGGAGTGATCGTGTCGGCGGACATCTCAGCCGGACAGCTTGTCTTTCAGGATCTGGTTGACCTGGCCCGGATTCGCCTGGCCTTTTGTTTCCTTCATGACCTGGCCGACGAAGAAGCCGATCAGCTTGTCCTTGCCAGCCTTGTACTCGGCCACCTGACCGGGATGCGCGCCGATGACCTTGTCGACGACCGCTTCGATCGCCGACGAATCCGTAATCTGCCTGAGCCCTTGCGCCTCGATAATCTCGTCGGCCGTACCCTCGCCATGCCACATCGCCTCGAACACCTGCTTGGCGATTTTGCCCGAGATCGTGTTGTCGTGAATACGCGTAATCAGTCCCGCGAGATCCTGCGCCGAAATCCTGCTCTGGTCGATGTCGAGCCCGTCCTTGTTGAGCGCGCCCGACAGGTCCCCGACGATCCAGTTGGCCAGGACCTGCGGCTTCGCCTCGGTCGCCGACACGGCGGCTTCGAAGTAATCGGCAACCGGGCGCGACACGGTCAACTGGGCCGCATCGTCCCGCTTGAGATCGAACTCCCGCTCGAAGCGATGTTGTTTCGCGTCGGGCAATTCCGGCAACTGCTTGCGCACCGCTTCGATGTACCCGGCGCTGATCTCGACAGGCAGCAGGTCCGGGTCCGGGAAATAGCGATAGTCGTTGGCTTCTTCCTTCGACCGCATCGACCGTGTTTCGTCTTTATCCGCATCGTACAGCCGAGTTTCCTGTACGACCTCGCCGCCGTCCTCGATCAGGTCGACCTGGCGCTCGATCTCGTAGTTGATCGCGCGTTCGACGAAACGAAAGGAATTCAGGTTCTTGATCTCGGTGCGCGTTCCGAATTCCTCCTGGCCCTGCGGCCGCACCGACACGTTCGCGTCGCAGCGGAACGAGCCCTCCTGCATGTTGCCGTCCGAGATGCCGAGGTAGCGCACGATCGTGTGGATCTTGCGCATGTAGGCGACGGCTTCCTTCGCCGAGCGAATGTCCGGTTCGGACACGATTTCGAGCAACGGCGTGCCGGCACGGTTCAGGTCGATGCCCGATGACCGGTCGAGGCCTTCGTGGATCGACTTGCCCGCGTCTTCCTCGAGGTGCGCGCGCGTGATACCGATGCGTTTCTCGCCGCCGTCCGCATCTAGGATGAACAACTCGCCGTGTTCGACAATCGGCAGTTCGTACTGGCTGATCTGGTAGCCCTTCGGCAAGTCCGGGTAGAAATAATTCTTGCGCGCGAACACCGAACGCGGCGCGACCGTGGCGTTGACGGCCAACCCGAACATCGTCGCCATGTGCACGACTTCCTCGTTGAGCACCGGCAGGACGCCCGGATAGCCGAGGTCGACGAGGCACGCCTGCGTGTTCGGCTCGGCGCCATAAGCCGTTGACGCACCCGAGAAAATCTTCGACTTCGTCGCGAGTTGCGCGTGGATCTCGAGCCCGATGACGACTTCCCAGCTCATCGGAAGCCGTCCGGACGCTGCGTGTGCCAGTCGGTGACCTGCTGGTAGGCGTGTGCGCAGCGCAGCAACGAACTCTCGCCGAAGTGATGGCCGACGAGGTGCAGGCCGACCGGCAAGCCGTCGACGAAGCCGCAGGGCACCGACATGCCCGGGAATCCGCCGAGATTTGCGCCGATCGTGTAGATGTCGTTCAAGTACATTGTGATGGGGTCGTCGGTCTTGTCCCCGAGCCGGAACGCAGGCGTCGGCGTCGTCGGGCCGGCGATCACGTCGACTTTGTCGAACGCTTTCTTGAAATCGTCGGCGATCAGGTGACGCACCTGCTGCGCCTTCAGGTAGTACGCATCGTAGTAACCCGCGGACAGCACGTAGGTACCGGTCATGATGCGGCGCTTCACCTCGTCGCCGAAGCCTTCACCGCGGCTGCGGCAGTAAAGGTCGAACAAGTCGTCCGCGTTTTTCGCGCGGTGACCGAAGCGCACACCGTCGAAGCGCGACAGGTTCGACGAACATTCCGCCGGCGCGACAACGTAGTACGTCGGCACCGACAGGTCGATGTTCGGCATGTCGACTTCGACAGCCGTCGCTCCGAGCGACTCGAGCGCCGCGATCGCGTCACGAACCCTGACGCCCGTTGCGGCGTCGAGACCCGCATCGAAGTGCTGCCTCACGATGCCGATCCTGAGACCCTTGATCGAGTCGCCGAGCTCGGCGACGTAGTCGGGCACCGGCTCGTCGAGACAGGTCGAGTCGCGCTCGTCGAATCCGGCCATGACGCCGAGCAGGCGCGCCGCATCCTCGGCGGTGCGCGTAATGACGCCGGCCTGGTCGAGGCTCGACGCAAACGCGATCATGCCGTAGCGCGAGACGCGCCCGTAGGTCGGCTTGATACCCACCGTGTTCGTCAACGCGGCCGGCTGGCGGATCGAGCCGCCCGTATCGGTCGCCGTTGCGGCAGGCGCGAGCCTTGCGGCCACGGACGCGGCCGAGCCACCGGACGAGCCGCCCGGGGAGCGTTCCAGGTCCCAGGGATTGTGCACGGGCCCGTACCAGCTCGTTTCGTTCGACGAACCCATCGCGAACTCGTCCATGTTCGCCTTGCCGAGCACGACGGCGCCGGCGGCGGCGATTCGTTCGACGATCGTCGCATCGTACGGCGACACGAAGTTGTCGAGTATCTTCGAACCACAGCTCGTCTTCACGCCGCGCGTGCAGAAGATGTCCTTGTGCACGATCGGCAGCCCGTTCAACGCACCGGCCTCGCCGGCCGCGCGTGCCTTGTCCGCGGCCTCGGCCGCGCCCATCGCACGGTCCGCCGTCACCGTGATGAACGCGTTGAGCTTGTCGCCGTGCTCGGCGATACGGTCGAGCATGGCCCGTGTCAGCTCGACGGACGTAAAGTCGCCGGCCTCGAGGCCCGCCGAGAGCTCGCTCAGCGATTTGTCGTGCAGCTCCGTCATTCGATGACCTTCGGCACGAGGTACAGGCCGTCGGCCACCGACGGCGCATTCTCCTGGAAACGGTCGCGCTCGTTCGTTTCCGTGACGGCGTCCGGACGCAGCCGCTGGGCCACGTCGAGCGGGTGCGCCATCGGCACGACGCCGGCGGTGTCGGCTGCGGAGAGTTGATCAACGAAATCGACGATCCGGGATAGCTTGTCGACGAGCTCGGCATGCTCTTCGGGCTTCAAATCGAGTCTCGCCAGCAAGGCAATCTGCCGGACCTGGTCTTTGTCGAGTGACACGGGACAAATCCTGTGTTTTCAGTGGGCTTCAATTGCCCGCGGAAGCGGGCACGCAATAATACATGAACCCTTCTCGCAATACTGCGCAGGAGATTCGAGCGCCTTGTGGATTGTCGTGCGCATTGCTAGATTACGCCGTTAGTCCTCCTTTAGGCCTCACCTGCATGTTCAAGAATATCCTGGGTTATTTTTCCAATGACCTGTCCATCGACCTTGGCACGGCCAATACGCTGATTTACTCGCGGGGGCACGGCATCGTGCTCGACGAACCGTCGGTCGTGGCCATCCGGGAGGACTCGGGCCGCGGTGGCCGCGTCGTCGAAGCCGTCGGCATGGATGCCAAGAACATGCTGGGACGCACGCCGGGCAACATCACGGCCATCCGGCCGCTTAAGGACGGCGTCATCGCGGATTTCACGGTCACCGAGAAGATGCTCCAGCACTTCATCCGCAAGGCCCACCAGTCGCGCTATTTTCGCCCGAGCCCGCGCGTGCTGATCTGCGTGCCCTACGGCTCGACCCAGGTCGAGCGCCGCGCCATCCGCGAATCGGCCGAGGGCGCAGGCGCGCGCAAGGTACACCTTATAGATGAGCCCATGGCCGCCGCGATCGGCGCGGGCATGCCCGTGCACGAAGCGCGCGGCTCGATGGTGCTCGATATCGGCGGCGGCACGTCCGAAGTCGCCGTCATCTCGCTGAACGGCATCGTCTATGCGGCCTCGGTTCGCATCGGCGGCGACCGCTTCGACGAAGCGATCACGAACTACGTGCGCCGCAATTACGGCATCCTGATCGGCGAGGCCACGGCCGAGCGCATCAAGCACGAAATCGGATCGGCGTTTCCGGGCCAGGAAGTGCTCGAAATCTCGGTCAAGGGCCGCAATCTCTCGGAAGGTGTGCCGCGCAGCTTCACGCTCAACTCCAACGAGATTCTCGAAGCGCTGCAGGAACCGCTGCAGGGCATCGTCGGCGCCGTCAAGGAGGCCCTCGAGCAGACACCGCCCGAACTCGGCGCCGACGTCGCCGAACGCGGCATCGTGCTGACGGGCGGCGGCGCACTCCTGCGCGACCTCGACAAGCTGCTCATGGAGGAGACCGGCCTGCCCGTCGTGATCGCTGACGACCCACTGACTTGCGTCGCCCGGGGCGGCGGCCGCGTCATCGAACTCATCGACGAGCACGGTCCGGCCGTATTCGGACTGGAGTGACCCTCCGCGTCGCGCGCAATCATGGTCGCGTCACGGGGAAATAACAGCAATCCGGCGCGCATCCCCGCGCTCGGGCTGCGCGTCCTCGCCTTCATAATCGTCAGTATCCTCGTGATGTATTTCGATCATCGCGAGAACCACCTCGACGGCATTCGCAAGGCCATCGGTGCGGCCGTGTACCCGGTGCAGATCGTCGTCGACGCGCCCGTGCGCCTGTGGCACTGGCTCGGCGAATCGACGACCTCGCGCAACGAACTCGAACTCGAACTCGGCCGCCTGCAGGCGGAGCGCCTTCTCACCAACGCCAGGCTGCAGCGACTTACGGCACTCGAGGCGGAGAACGCACGGCTGCGCGCATTGCTCGACGCCCGCAACCGGGTTCGCGACCAGGTTCGCGTGGCGGAAATCCTCTCGGTGGACGCAAACCCCTACGAGCACAACCTCGTGATCGGCATCGGCAGTCGCGACGGCGTCTACGACGGCCAGGCCATCGTCGACGCGAACGGCGTCGTGGGCCAGGTCATCAAGACGGGCGTCATGACGGCGCGGGCCGTGCTGATCAGCGACGCCGATCACGCCCTCCCGGTCGAGGTCAATCGCAACGGCCTGCGCACGATCGCCGTCGGTACGGGCGAGATCGACCGCCTGGATCTGCCCTTCCTGCCGAACAACGCCGACATCCGCGCCGGCGACGTGCTGGTCACGTCGGGCCTCGGCGGCGCATTTCCCGCCGGCTATCCCGTCGCCGTCGTCAACTCGGTGACGCGCATCCCGCAGCAGCCGTTCGCCGACGTCACGGCCACACCCGCCGCCGCGCTCGACCAGGTCCGCGAGGTCATGCTGATCTGGTCGACGCCCGCCGTCGCCGAGGGGGCCGAGGAATGAGCCGGGATCGTCCAACGCGGCGCCTGCCGGTCGTCATGACGCTCCTCGTCGGGCTCATGCTGACGATCATGCCGCTGGCCGACCGCGTCGAAGCGTTCCGCCCGGACTGGCTCGCACTGCTGTTGGTCTTTTGGGCCATGCAGCTGCCGCGCACCTGGAGTGTCGGTACGGCCTGGATCGTCGGCATCGTGCTCGATGTTGCGCACGGCACATTGCTCGGCCAGCATGCGCTTGCGCTGAGCGTGATCGTGTTCGTCACGGTCCGCTTTCACCTGTTGATGCGTGTATTCCCATTGTCGCAACTGACCGCGACCATCTTCGCGCTGCTCGCCCTGTACCAGTTCATCCTGTTCTGGGTGAATGGTGTGGCCGGTGTCGTTGCACCCATGATCGCGTACTGGGCACCGGTCATCGCGGGCACGGCGCTTTGGCCGTTCCTGTTCATGTTCCTGTCGGGGATCCGCTTCCGGGCCCGGGCGGGCAACTGACCGTGGCCTCGGTCCTCTCCCCGATCAAGGATATCCACTCGGAGCGGCGGCTCTTCCTCGGCCGCGTGATCCTGGCTGCCGTCGTCTCGCTGTTGCTCATGGGCTTCGTCGTCACGCGGCTGGTGCAGCTGCAGATCGTGGATCACGAGTTGTTCGCCGAGAAATCGCGCGGCAATCGTGTCCGTATCGAACCGGTGCCGCCGATTCGCGGCCTGATCTTCGACCGCAAGGGTGTCGTCCTCGCCGAGAACGTGCCGGCCTACCAACTGGAGTTGATCCCGGAACAGATCGACGACATCGACGACACACTGAGTCGGCTCGCCGCGATCAACCTGATCGAATCCGAGGACATCGAGGGATTCAAGGAACTAAGCCGCAGCGGCCCGCGTTTCAAACCCGTGACGCTCAAGTTCCGTCTGACCGACGAGGAGATCGCCAACTTTGCGATCCAGCGGCCGCGCTTCCCGGGTGTCGATTTCCGGCCGCGACTCGTCCGGCATTACCCCGACGGCGAGGTGATCGCGCACGCGGTCGGTTACGTCGGCGCACTCAGCGCGGAGGACCTGAAGCGGCTCGACCCGGCGGCGTACGCCGGCACGTCTCACACGGGCAAGACCGGCGTGGAGAGCAGGTTCGAGTCCGACCTGCACGGCGATGCCGGCTATCGGCACCTGATCGCGAATGCCCGCGGGCGCCAGATTCCGAGCGAAACCAGCGAACTGCTCGATACCCTGCCGGTCGACGCAAGCCCGGAGCCCGGCGCCAATGTCTACCTGAGCCTGGACCTCGAGTTGCAGCGTATCGCGGCCACGGCATTCGCGGGACGTCGTGGCGCGCTCGTCGCACTCGATCCCTGGACCGGCGAAGTCCTCGCGCTGTTCAGCGCACCGTCGTTCGACCCGAACCTGTTTGCCGTGGGCATGACCACGTCGCAGTACCGCGAGCTGCAGGGCGACCCCGACAACCCGCTGTTCAATCGCGCCATGCGCGGCGCGTATCCGCCCGGCTCGACGATCAAGCCGATGCTGGCGCTGGCCGCGCTCGAGACCGGTGCCACCAATCTGACGCGCAAGAACGTCTGCCAGGGCTACTTCCAGTTGCCCGGCGACGACCACCGTTATCGCGACTGGAAGCCGGAGGGCCACGGACCCGTGGACCTGCACGATGCCATCGAGCAGTCCTGCGACGTGTATTTCTACGAGATCAGCCGCGACATCGGCATCGACGCCATGCACGATTACCTCGATCGATTCGGACTCGGCAAGCCGACGGGCATCGACATCGGCAGCGAACACGACGGGCTCGTGCCGTCGCGCGAGTGGAAGCGAAACGCGTTCAGCGACCGGGACAATCAGCGCTGGTACCACGGCGAGACCGTCATCGCCTCGATCGGCCAGGGCTATATGCTCGCCACGCCGCTGCAACTTGCCTCTGCCGCAGCCGCACTCGCAACGCGCGGCCAACGCTACCGGCCGCGCGTGGTCGCGGCAGTCGAAGACGCGCTGACCGGCGAACGCCGCCTAACCCATCCGGAGCGACTGCCGGATGTCGAGATCAGCAGCGATTTCTACTGGGCCGACATCATCGGCGCAATGCACGACGTCATGCAGGGATCGCGCGGTACGGCGCGCGCCGTTGGCGTCGGCGCACCGTACGAGATGGCGGGCAAGAGCGGCACGGCACAGGTCGTGTCGATTGCGCAGGACGAAAAATACGACGAAGCGGAGCTCGAGGAACGGCAGCGTGACCACGCCTTGTTCATCGCGTTCGCCCCGCTCGACAATCCGCGCATCGCAGTTGCCCTGATCGTCGAGAACGGCGAGAGCGGCAGCGGCGTAGCGGCGCCGATTGCCAGGGCCATCATGGACGCCTATCTCGGGTACGGTGACGATGCGTCTTAGCGACACGCAACGACTGCTGGCACCGAAAGCGGCGCCGTTGTCGGACTTCGCGCTGCTCATGCGGCGCCTGCACGTTGACGGCCCGTTGCTCGTCGGGCTGCTGCTGATCTGCGGTTTCGGGCTGTTCGTCCTGTACAGCGCCGTCGGCGAGAGCAATCGCCTGCTCATGAACCAGGCCATCCGGCTCGGCGTCGGGTTCGTCGCAATGTTCATCATGGCGCAGCTACCCCCCGACTTCCTGCGCCGCTGGACGCCATGGGGCTACCTCGCTGGTCTCGTCTTGCTCGTCCTCGTTTTGACCAGCGGCGAGATCGGCCAGGGTGCGCGTCGCTGGCTCAACGTCGGCGTGCGCTTCCAGCCGTCCGAAGCGATGAAGCTCGGCGTACCGATGATGGCGGCATGGTTCCTGCACGACCGACCGATTCCGCCAAGGCTGGGTCACATAGGCCTGATCGCGCTGATGATCGTCGTGCCGACCGTGCTGATCGCCAGGCAACCCGACCTCGGCACGGCGCTGCTGATCGCCGCATCGGGCATCATCGTCATCGTGCTGGCGGGCATGTCGTTCCGGCTCATCATCGGACTCGGCATCGCGGCGATACCGGGAGCTCTGGTCCTCTGGAACTTCATGCAGGACTACCAGAAGCAGCGCGTGCTGACGCTGCTCGACCCCGACAGCGACCCGCTCGGCGCCGGGTACAACATCATCCAGTCGAAGATCGCGATCGGCTCAGGCGGCCTGTTCGGCAAGGGCTGGACCAACGGATCGCAGGCGCAGCTCGAGTTTTTGCCCGAGCGCGACACCGATTTCATTTTCGCCGTCCTCGGCGAGGAATTCGGCCTGCTCGGCGTCCTGACGTTGCTCGCCTTATACATGTTTGTCATCGGCCGCGGCCTCTATATCGCGGTGCAGGCCCACGACACTTACTCCCGTCTGCTCGCCGGCTCCATCAGCCTGACCTTCATGGTCTACGTGTTCGTCAATACGGCCATGGTCACGGGAGTCGTGCCGGTCGTGGGCGTGCCGCTGCCGCTCGTCTCCTTCGGCGGGACCTCGATGGTGACGCTGATGGCGGGTTTCGGTATTCTGATGTCCATCCACTCGCACCGGAAATTGCTGCCGCACTGATGAATAATCGCCTCCTTGCAGTCGCTGCAATTCTCGCCGTCTCCGTTTCCTGCTCGCAAGCCGCCGACAAGGATTACCTCGACGTGACGCGCCCGAACGTCACGGCATTCATCGACGAGATGGTCGAGTTGCACGAGTTCGAGCGCGATGCGCTCGCGGAAGTCCTCGGCAAGGCAAAGGTCAAGCGATCGATCATCGACAAGATCTCGGCGCCGGCCGAGAAGAAATTGACCTGGGCGGAGTATCGCAAGATCTTCATCACGAGAGAGCGCATCGCAGCCGGCACGGCCTTCTGGCGCGAAAACCGCGAGATGCTCGAACGCATCCACAAGGAAACCGGTGTTCCGGTCGAGATGATTGTCGGCATCATCGGCGTCGAAACCTACTACGGGCGCATAACCGGCAAGGACCGCGTCATCGACGCGCTGGTGACGCTTGCATTCGACTACCCGCCGCGGTCCAGGTTCTTCCGCAACGAACTCGTCCAGTTCCTGATCCTCGCACGCGAAGAGGGCATTGACGCCACCGAACCGCTGGGCTCGTATGCCGGTGCGATGGGCAGGCCACAATTCATGCCGTCGAGTTTTCGCGCCTACGCCGTCGACGCAACCGGGGACGGCAAGCGCGACATCTGGAACGACTGGGCCGATGTCGCGGGTTCCGTCGCCAACTACTTCGTCGAGCACGGCTGGCGCTCGGGCGAGGAAGTCGTGGCGCAGGCGACGCTCGGGCACGGCTGGACCGGGCCCAGGCCCGAGCCCAGGAACACCCTCGGCGCGAACGACACCGTGGCCACACTGAGCAAGAAAGGCGTGATGTTCGCGACCGATCTCGGCCCCGACAGCAAAGGGCAGTTGCTTGCCTACGACGGCAAGCACGGTGCCGAATACTGGGTCGGGTTCCACAATTTCTTCGTCATCACGAAATACAACCGCAGCGTCATGTACGCGCTCGCCGCCCACCAGCTCGGCCAGGAAATCGCCAGAAAGGTCGCCGACAGTGCCACATAGGCTGTTGCTGCTCCTGATCGGCGCGCTTGTCATCGCCGGCTGTGGCGGCAACAAGGTGCGCGGCGACGGACCGCCCTCGGGCTCGGCGCGCATTCCCGACCTGCCCGGCGACGCCGTCCCGCGCCGCGAACCGCGCAGCAAGTACGGCAACGGGCCTGTCTACGAAGTGCTCGGCAAGCGCTACGAGGTGATGCCCTCGAGCAAGGGCTACCAGGAACGCGGCGTAGCCTCCTGGTACGGCAAGAAGTTCCACGGCAACCTGACCTCGAACCGCGAACCCTACGACATGTACAAGATGACGGCGGCCCACAAGACTCTGCCGCTGCCGACCTATGTGCGCGTGCGCAACCTGCGCAACAACAAGTCGGTCGTCGTGCGCGTCAACGATCGCGGGCCATTCGTGCACAATCGCGTCATCGACCTGTCGTATGTCGCTGCGCTGAAGCTCGACATGGTCAGGGACGGCACGAGCCTGGTCGAAGTCACGGCGATCAATTTCGACGAGCCGGCCGGGGACCGGCCCGTGCGCAAGGCGACACCCCCTGCCCCGCCGGCTGAGGCCACTGTCAGCGTCCCTTCGGTCGTCGAGCCGGAGGCTCCGAGCAACCGGATCTTCGTCCAGGTCGGTGCCTTCGGCGACCGGGCCAATGCCGAACGCCGCCTCGGCGCGCTGTCGCTGGCCGGGATCGAGAACGCCTTCATCCACGAGGAACCGACGCCGGACCG
>JBFJQO010000042.1:0-11596 GCA_041616535.1 Woeseiaceae bacterium
CGGCCTTGTCGCGTTGCCGCGTGAGTTCGGTATTGCTGTCCGCCCCGCGACAACCTTCGTTTCCCCTGGGGCCGCACGCATCGGCGCCCGTGTCGAGCGTCGTGAAGTAGTTCAGCAGGTTGAAGCCGCCGACACGGATCGTACCACCGACAGGCGGGGCACCCGGGCGTGGGTTTGCGCTGTCGAAAACGGGATCGACGGTCGGCATCAGGCGCCAGGTCTCGTCGCCGTCGCCGCCTGCGCCGCGCGAGAAGCGCAGGTTGCCGGTCAGGCCGTCGATCGTGTCGCCGAGGCGGATCGAGTAGCCCGGGCTGCCGCCTGCGTCGAGGTAGTGCACCTCGTCGGGATTCTGGTTGCGCAGCCCGTCGTCGAGCACGATCGAGCGGCGCGCGTTGAGTTCCTTGTGGGCGTCGTAGCCTGCGACGTCGGGTGCACTGCCGTTCGTGAACTGGTACAGGCGCCCGCCCTGCGACAGGGTCAGCTCGCCGAAGCGCTCGAGGTGGCGCAGCCGGGTCACGGTCAGCGTTGCCGGGAATTCCACGAGCATGCCTTCGAAGCGTTCGAGATCGGCGATCAGGTTGCCGTCGCTGTTGGTGATGCTGCGCGCGACCGGGAGCGACACCGCCGTGGCCTCGACCGCACTGGTGCCTGCTACCCGTACGAAACTCGCGTTGATCTGCGTTTCGCCGAAATACTCGGTCACCGTGCCCTCGACGTCGACGCTGTCGCCGACATCGACGTCGGTCGACGGGTTGTTGCCGTCGAACACGAAGACGCCGTCGGACGACTCGTCGCTCCCGTCGGGCGCACCCGCAATATAGAACCCGCCGAGATTGCGGCGGCGGTCGGCATCGTTCTCCTGGAAATCGCCCGTGACGACGCCGCGGACGCGCACGGTGCGGCCTTCGAGCGGGCTGGTCGGTCCCGTGCCCTGGACCTCGCCGATGCTGGCGAAGCCAGAGGGAGGCGGGGGCGGGGGGGTATCGTTGCTGCTGCCGCCGCCGCAGGCGGCGAGGACGAACAACCCGGTGGTGACGATCTGGATGCGCATGCGCGCATCATAGCCGTTCAGGGCAGATCGAACAGCAGGAATTCCGCGTCGGCGGTCGCGGCGATCGCGATCGTGTTCTCACCCTCGATCTGCGCGCCGTCGCCGGAACCGAGTGCCTCGCCGTTGATGTCGAGGTCGCCCGAGATGACCTGCACGAATGCACGCCGACCGTGCTCGATGTCGAGGGACAGGTTCTTACCGGCTTCGAGCACGCTGGCATAAAGACTCACGTCCTGGTGAATCGTGATCGAGCCGTCGCGGCCGTCGCGCGAACCGATCAGGCGCAGGCGGTTGAGTTTCTCGTCGCGTGAATAGCGCACCTGCTCGTAGCCCGGTTCGAGGTTGTTCTGCTCGGGAAAGATCCAGATCTGCAAGAGGTGCAGTTCCCGGTCCCGCGAGTGGTTGAACTCACTGTGCAATACGCCCGTGCCGGCCGTCATGCGCTGTACCTCGCCGGCCGTGATCACCGTGCCGTTGCCCATGCTGTCCTTGTGTTCGATCGCGCCGTCGATGATGTATGTAACGATCTCCATGTCGCGGTGCGGATGCGTGTCGAAGCCGGTGCCGGGCGCGATGCGATCCTCGTTGATGACACGCAGCGGTCCGAATTGCACGCGCGCAGGGTCGTGGTAGTCGGCGAACGAAAACGTGTGCTTTGCGCGCAGCCAACCGTGGTCAGCCCCGCCGCGGGTTTCGGAACGAATGATGTCGATCATGAGCGTCTCCGGTGTCACGCCGCACGCGGCGCGAGGTGAACGAGTTCGGCGATGCGCGCACGCGCGCTGTCGAGCGCTTCGTTGTTGCCGCGGTCCGCGCCCGTGGCACCGATGAACTCGACATCCTCGATGCCGACGAAGCCGAGCGCATGACGCAGGTAGGGCGTTGCGAAGTCGGCCGGGCTGCCGATCGGCACGCCGCCGGATGGCACGATCACGTAAGCCCGCTTGCCCGTGAGCAGTCCTTCCACGCCGCTGTCGGTGTAACGAAAGGTCAGTCGCGCGCGCGCGATCATGTCGATCCAGGCCTTGAGCACGGCCGGCACCGAGAAATTATAGATCGGCGCCGCGATCACGACGACGTCGGCCGCCCGCAACTCCTCGACGAGTTCGTCGGACAAGGCCAGCACCTGCCGGTGTTCGGCTGTACGGTCCTCGTCGGGGGTGAAGTTGGCGTTTACCCAGGCCTCGTCGATCAGCGGCAGGCCCGTGGCCAGGTCGCGGCGCGTAATGCGCACGTCACCGTGGCGTTGCTCGAGCGCGGCCAGCAGGTCGGCGGCCAGGCGGCGGCTGATCGAGCCCTCGTGCCGGGCGCTCGCCTCGATGGCGAGGATATTCAGCGTGGTGTGGGTCCTCATGGCGGTCTCCGGGTATGCATCCAGAAGCGCAGTGTCTATGTTGACAATCGATAGATAAATACTACTCTAGCGATATTATTGTTCTTAAAATAGCAACAATATGGACAAATTCGAGGACTTACAGGCCTTTGTCGCCGTGGTCGAGGCCGGCAGTTTCACGGCAGCCGCACAACGCCTCGGCAGCGCGAAATCGGCCGTCAGCCGCCGGGTGTCGGCGCTCGAGGCGCGCCTCGGCGTGCAGTTGCTGCGGCGCACGACGCGCACGCTCAACCTGACCGAGACCGGGCAGAGCTTTTACGACCACAGCGCACGTATCCTTGCCGATCTCGACGAGGCCGAATCGGCCGTGCAGCAGCAGCACGGCGAACTGCGCGGTACCTTGCGCGTCGCGCTGCCGCTGTCGTTCGGCGTTCGCCACATGTGCAAGCCCATCGCGGCGTTCAGCAAGCGCCACCCGAGGATCCGTTTCGACCTCGACCTGAACGACCGCCGCATCGATCTCGTCGAGGAGGGCATGGACCTCGCGGTGCGCATCGGTCATCTCAAGGACTCGTCCTTGATCGCGCGCAGACTGTTCGACGCACACACGGTCGTGTGCGCGTCGCCGCACTATTTGCACACGCACGGGACGCCGCAGGTACCCGCGGACCTGCAGGACCACGCGTGCCTGGTGTACTCGAACCTGGCCGATCCCGACACCTGGACCTGGACGGATGCGGACGGCAAGCGGCAGCGCGTCGGCGTCACCCCGGCGATGCGTGCGAGCAGCGGCGATTTCCTGACCAATGCCGCATCGCACGGCCTCGGCGTTGTGATCCAGCCGACGTTTCTCGCCGCCGAGGCCATCCGCCGCGGCAATCTCGTGCCGATCCTCGAAGACTACGAGTGGCCGACGACGCCGGCCTATGTCGTGTACCCACCGACGCGCCACCTCTCGTATCGCGTGCGCGCGTTCATCGATTTCCTGGCAGAGCGTTTCGCGGGCACCCCTCAGTGGGATCGCGACTGCGATACGCTCAGCGCGAGACAGACCTGAGCGGCGTAGTACAGCGGCAGCCCGGCGACGTAGGTCGGGTGTTGCGTCTGTACGAGTCGCAACGCGGCGACCGACAGGTCGGAGAGGAAGAACAGCACCGCGCCGGCAACGATGAGCCTTGAGCCGCCGCGACCGCGGGTTGCGACGGCGAATATCACCATGATGCTGATGACCGCCACGTAGGCGCGTACCGGGACCGACAGCTCGGCCGGTGTATAGGGCGCGAGCCAGGCCCAGACGGTAATCGCGATCACGCCGACCGGCAGGGCGGCGGCAACGGCCCAGGCGCGATCGTAGCCGTGCCGGACGAACGCAGACACGTACGCGACATGCGCGAGCAGGAAGGCCGCCAGTCCGGCGAGGAACGCCTCGCGGGATGTGCCGACCAGGAACATGTCGCCGCACCAGGAGAGGGCCAGTCCGGCGAGGATCAGCCGGCCGTAAGAAGAATCCGTTGCCCCGCAGCGCAGCGCGAGGGCGACGAAGGCTGACGAGGCGACGAACTTGGCTGCGGCGGCGGGCAGCGTATGACCGTGCAGGAGCAAGACCACGAGCGCAAGGCACGCGCCCGCGACAACGATGACGAGGTGGCGTTGTTGTGGCATGACGCGACCAGTCTACCGCGCCGCGTACGCGCGTGCTCAGAGCGAGCGGAACGCCTCCAGCGCGCCTTCCCGCGACGCCTTCAGATCGACGATCGGTTCCGGGTAATTGCCGCCGAGGCTCACGCCGGCGGTATCGAGCACGTCATCCGGGGCCTGCCACGGACACTGCACGAACTTGTTCGGCAGCGCCTGCAGCTCGGGCACGTAGCGGCGCACGTAGTCGCCGTTAGGGTCGAATTTCGTGCCCTGCGTCACGGGATTGAAGATGCGGAAATACGGTGCGGCATCGGCGCCTGACCCGGCCACCCATTGCCAGCTCGCGCTGTTGTTGGCGAGGTCGGCGTCGAGCAGCTTGTCCCAGAACCATGCGGCACCGTGTCGCCAGTGTTGCAGCAGGTTCTTGACGAGGAACGACGCCACGATCATGCGCACGCGGTTGTGCATGTAGCCGGTCCGCCACAATTCACGCATGCCCGCATCCACGATCGGGTACCCGGTCTCACCGCGTTGCCACGCCTCGCGGACGTCCGGGTCGTCGCGCCACGGGAAACGATCGAATTTCTTCTGCAGGTTTTCGGTTGTCAACGTGGGTTCGTGCAACAGCAGGTAGGCTGAGAACTCGCGCCAGCCGAGCTCGCTCAGGAAGCGGTCCACGTCGGGGTCCGACGGCGCGTGATCGGCCAGCACGGCCGCGCGCGCGAGGTTCGGCGAGAGTTCGCCGAAATGCAGGTGCGGCGACAATCTCGAGACGCAGCGCAGGTCGGGTCGGTTGCGGCCGTCGTCGTAGCACGCGAGCCCGTTCTCGAGGAATGCTTCGAGCTGTTGGCGGGCACCGGCTTCGCCCGGCTGCCATTCATCCGCGCCGCCCTCGAACCAGGGGAACGCAGGCAGCAACGGGTCCGGCTCTTCGTCCGTACCCGCGTCGACACGCCATAAATCCATGCCGTCGGGCGCGGGCAGCGGCTCGCGAGGCGGGCGGCCGTTTTCCAGGCAGCCTTTGCGCCAGAACGGCGTAAACACGCGGTAGGGGGTGCCGTCCTGCTTGCTGATCGTGGGCGGGTCGTACAGGTACGAGCCGTTGAACGTGCGTACTTCGACGTCGGCAGACTGCAGCTTGTCCTTGATGGTATCGTCGCCCGCAATGCGCCAGGGCTCGACGCAGCGATTCCAGAAGACGCCGACCGCGTTCAGTTCGTGGGCCAGCGCGGGTACGATCTCGCGGGCATCGCCCCGGCGAATGTGTAAGGCGCCGTCGAGGGACTCGCGCAGCCGTGCCAGGCTACGGCGCAGCCACCAGCGGCTCGCCGACCCCGGCCGCCACTGGCCGGCGGCCTCGTCATCGTGGACGTAAAGAGCGAAAATAGGCGCACCGCTTGCGGCGGCGGCATGCAGTGCTGGGTTGTCGGCAAGACGCAGGTCCTGGCGAAACCAGACCAGTGCAGGTCGCTTTTCTGGCATACATTGAAGTCGAGTAGCTTAGACTGCGTCTGATAGTGCGAACATCTCGAGAGTTTGTCCAATGCGCGTAGCAATCATCGGTGGCACAGGTTTCGTCGGCAAGTACCTCGTCGACGCCTTACTCGATCGCGGACACAAGGTCACGGCGCTCGTACGGCCCGGCAGCGAAGGCAAGCTGCAGCCGCGCGACTGCGTGCGAAAGATTGCGGGTGATCTTGATGACAAGGCCGCGATTGCGGAGGCGCTCGAGGGCAGCCAGGCGGTGATCTACAATGTCGGCCTGTTGCGCGAATTTCCGCGCCGCGGCATCACGTTCGAACAGGCCCAGTACCGGGGCGTCGTCGATACGGTCGAGGCAGCGCGCAAAGCCGGTGTCCCGCGCTTGTTGCTGATGAGTGCGATCGGCGCCAAGGATCCCGGCACGAAATACCAGGCGACCAAGCGGCGGGCGGAAAAGCACGCACTCGCGAGTGGGCTCGACGTCACGGTCCTGCGCCCGTCGGTGATCTTCGGCGACCCCCGGGGCACGATGGAATTCGCGACGCAGCTGCGTCGCGACATGGTGACGCCGCCGCTGCCCGCGGTCGCGTTTCCCGGCGTGCGCCTGTCGCCGGTTCACGTCGAGGACGTCGCCGCGGCGTTCGTTGCGGCGCTCGCCGACGACGCGACGATCGGCCGGACCATCGAACTCGCCGGGCCGGAGATCCTGACCTGGCACGAGATCGTGGAACGGATCGCCGCGGCCGCGGGCAAGTCGAAAATCATCCTGCCAATGCCGCTGTGGATCATGCGCGCCGGCGCGGCACTGTTCGACTGGTTGCCGTTCTATCCCGTGACCCGCGACCAGCTGACTATGCTCAGCGAGGGCAACACGGCACCCGTGGACGCCCTCGAAGCACTGATCGGCGCGCCGGCGCGGCCGTTCGACGCGCAGCACCTGCGGTATCTCGCAAGCTGAAACGTCGTTCCCGTCGACTGGAGCGGCCTCGACGCCGCGGCTCGTATTGCGACACAGGCGCCGGCCCGTCTATAGTCGGTGACCTGTGTCACAGGGGCTGACAGCATTGTCTAAACGTATATTCCTCGCAGTTATGTTGCTCGCGTTCGCCGCGCCGCCCGCGATCGCGAAGACGCGTGTCGCCGAATTCAAGGGATCCGGCGATTCGACGACCGCGATCTTCCGCGTCGAGTCGCCCTGGGTTCTCGACTGGCGCCTCGACGGCGACTACGACCAGATGATGGGATTGGAGATCACGCTAATCGAGGCGCGCACCAGCCGCCACATTGGCCGCGTTTTGTACACCAAGCACCGCGGTAACGGCGTGAAACTGTTCCACACGACCGGCCTGTACCAGTTGCGCATCAGTTCGACGCTGGCGCGCTGGTCGGTCAAGATCGAGCAGCTGACGCGCGAAGAGGCCGAACTTTACACGCCGAAGGGCAGCAACTGACTGCGAACATCCCGTACTGGTGGGAGGGGGTGGCGCCCGGACCCGTTTGCCCGCTCCCCGAATCCTGCGACACGGTCGTCGTTGGCGGCGGTGTCACGGGGATCGTGACGGCCATCGAACTGGCGCGCGCCGGCCAGGACGTCACCGTCATCGAATCGCGCCATGTCGGCGCCGGGGCAACCGGCAGCAGTCTCGGCGTCCTGTCTACGCCCGCGTCGGGTGCGGGCTACGGCGATCCCGACGAATTCATCCACGGACGTCGGCGCAAGGTCTGGCATCGCGAGCGCCTCGCGGCGCAACGTTACCTGTTGAGGCTGATCGAGGAATCCGGTGCAGACTGCGATCTCGGACAAGGCATCGTGCTGCTCGCGCCCAGCCGTTCCAATTTCGACGATATGTCGCGCACCGTCGAAGCGCGCAACGCGTATTACGAAACCGAGGACTACATGGTCCCGGCGGATGCGCTCGGCCAAGAGGCCGGTGGCCGCGCCGCCGAGTTATTCGTCGGGGCACTCGTCATGGCGGGCGCGCATCATGTGCAACCGGCGAAGATGATCGCCGGCCTCGCCGGCCTGGCCCGCGCGCTCGGCGTGTCGATCTGCGAGCGCACCGAAGTTGTCGGGACGCAATCCGGCCCGGACGGCTTTCGCGTCAGGACCAATGGCGGCGACCTCGTCGCCAGCGACGTATTCCTGGCAACGGGTGGCTACACGCGTGAATTCGAGCGTTACCTGTGGCGGCGCACGCTCGGCGTGCCGTCGATTGCCATCGCGTCGGAGGAGCTCCCGGCCGACGAGGTCGACGACATCTTCCGCTCGGGCAGGGTGCTGCTCGTCAACCGGTATCGCGGCTACAGTTGCCGGCCGTCGCCGGACGGTCGCCGCATTATTCTCGCGGGGCCGGTCGGGCAGACGCCGCAAGGCGAGGCCGAGGACATCGAGCATCTGCACGCGTATTTCCTGAGACTGTTCCCGGATCTGATCGGCATCGAATACACGCACCGCTGGACCGGTTTCATCGCGGCGACGCGCGATGCGCAGGGGCACAGCGGCGCGCATGCCGGCATCTGGTACGCGGTCGGCGCCAGCGGGCTCGTCAGTTGCGCCGACTCGGGCCGCCGCATGGCACAGAACATCCTGCATGCGGACGCATCGGCCGCCGAGCGCGATGCACGATTTCCTGCGTGGCCGCTGCGCGACAGCGAACCGTTGCTGTGGAAAGGCGTCGAGTGGTCGACGCGCCTGCTGGACCTGGTGGGCAAGAGTCGCTTGCGCTAACGCTCTGTGACATTATCGCACCGTGGAGCAGGCGAGCCCGAACAAGTCCAGCGCGATCATGATCCTGGCGGCCGTCGTGATCGTGATCTACGGCATGCAGATGATGTCCGTGTTGCTGGTGCCGTTCCTGATCGCCGCGTTCCTCGCACTGATCACGGTGCGACCGATGTTATGGATGCAGGCGCACCGCGTACCGGAGATCCTTGCGGCCCTGATCATCGTCACGATGCTGATGTTCCTGCTGGCCATCGTCGGCATGATCCTGGGCACCTCGATCGCCGACTTTACGGCCGCGCTGCCGGCCTACCAGGCGCGACTCGACGTCATCATCGCCGGTGTCTTCGATTTCATCGTGAAGAATTTCAATGTCGACGAGTCGATCGAGGGTGTCGGCGACATGATCGACCCGGGCTGGGCCATGGGGCTCGTCGCGGCCTTGCTCAACAGTCTCAGGGAAGTGCTGACGAACACTTTCCTGATCATCTTCACGATGATCTTCATCCTGCTTGAAGCGTCGACGGCCAAAACCAAGTTCGAAGCCGCGTTCGGTCGCAGCGCCGACACGCTCGAAAACGTCCGTGACTTCATGCAGAACCTGGGACGATATCTCGGCATCAAGACGATCATCAGCTTCGCGACGGGCTTTTGCGCGGGCACCCTGACCTGGGCGCTCGGGCTCGACTTCCCGTTGTTGTGGGCAATGCTCGCCTTCCTTCTCAACTACGTCCCGACGATCGGTTCCATCATCGCCGCGGTGCCGGCCGTGTTGCTCGCGCTGATCCAGATCGGTCCCGGTGCGGCCGGCGCAACCGCGCTGGGCTTCATCGGCATCAACGCCGTGTTCGGTAATTTTCTCGAGCCGCGCCTGATGGGCTATGGCGTCGGCATTTCGCCGCTCGTCGTGTTTGTCGGGCTGGTGGCGTGGGGATTCATATTCGGGCCGGTCGGCATGTTGCTGTCGGTGCCGCTGACGATGACCCTCAAGATGGCGCTCGAGAGCGACGAACGGACGCGCTGGGTCGCCATCCTGCTGGGCTCGGCGCGCGACGCGCACTACACGCTGCGCGAGGAAGGGCGGGAATCGGGTGACGACTAGGCGACGTCGGCGTCGTCGTAATCCTCGTCAACCGGTTCGGATTCCTCGAGCTGCTCGAGCAGGTTGATCGCCACGGCGACGAAGTCCGTGTCAGTGATGATGCCGACGAGTTTGTCGTCGTCGAGCACCGGCAGGCAGCCGATCTTGTGTCTTTCGAGGAACAGGGCCGCATGGCGCAAGCTGGCGTTGACGTCGACAGTTGCGACATCCGTCACCATGGCATCCTTGATGCCGATCTCGTTGGCGTGAATGCGGCTGCTGTCGTCGCGCAGGAAGCTGTCGGTCGCGGCCAGCACGTTTGTCAGCGTCACGAGGCCGATGAGCTTGTCCCCTTCCACGACCGGGATGTGATGAATCCTGTGCTTTTGCATCAGGGTCCGCGCTTCCGCCAACGTTGCAGACGGCATTACCGTGATCAGATTGGTGCTCATGATCGCGTCGATGCTGAACATAGTCCCGTCCTTTTTGTTCCTACTTACCTCCCGCATTCAGTCTAACTCCGATGGCTTTGCGCACCATTGCGAGAAACCCCTATCGACCTTGCCTAAGGCGTTGAAAACTCAGGGGCATATCGCGCATGCTCGGAATCTACGGATGTGAAATACTGACTTTTCCGGCGATGATAAAGTCGAAGCTTCCATGAAGACGTGTTCCCTGCTGCTGATCCTGCTCGCGGCCCCGGTGCTGGCCGGCGATGACGAGGTCGATGCCACCCGGATCGTCCGCGATGCCATCGACCACTGGCGCGGCTTGTCGTCGTACACAGTCATGTCGATGGTGATTCATCGTCCGGACTGGGAACGCTCGATGACGATGCAGGCGTGGACGAAAGGCGACGATCGGTCACTCGTGCGCGTGATCGAGCCGAAGAAGGATCGCGGCAACGGCACGCTGACCGACGACGACAACATGTGGACGTTCTCGCCGAAGGTCAATCGTGTCATCAAGATTCCCTCGTCGATGATGGGGCAGAGCTGGATGGGCTCGGACTTCTCCAACAAGGACGTCGCGCGGGCCGACGAAATCGTCGACCAGTACGATCACACGATCGAGTCCGAGGAGGTCGTCGAGGGCATCCGGGTCTATGTGATCCGCTCGGTGCCGCACGAGGACGCCGCGGTCGTGTGGGGCAGCGAGCGGCTGACGATCCGCGAGGACCACGTCGTCCTCGAGCACGCCTTTTTCGACCAGGACGGCGAACTCGTGAAGACGCTCAGGTCGCTCGAGATCGGCGAGATGGGCGGCCGCACGATCGCGACCCGGCAACGCATGGCGAAAACGGACGAACCCGACGAGTGGACCGAGATCGCAGTGCTCGAGGTAGAGTACGAGCTCGACCTGAAAGACAGCCTGTTCACCCTGTCGAACCTGAGGAACCCGCGCGACTAGCGGTATTGGACGCCAGATGAACATCATCCTGCGCCTCGCATGGCGCAACCTGTGGCGACACGCTCGCCGGACCTGGCTGACGGTCGGGGCGATGGTGTTCTCGAACATCCTGCTCGTGTTCATGATATCGCTGCAGTTCGGCATGTATGGACTCATGATCGACAACACGTTGCAGGTATTCACGGGCCACCTGCAGGTGCAGGCGCCGGGTTACAAGGACGATCAGAAAATGCGCCAGGTCGTGCCCCGCGTGTCGGGCCTCGCGGACCGGCTGCGCGCCGAGCTCGGCAACGACCGGATCGCGGCGCGCGGCTGGGCGTTCGGGCTCGCGTCGAGTGAGGAGCGCAGTTACGGCATCGGCATCTACGGAGTCGAACCGGATTTCGAACCACGCGTCTCCAACATCCCTGGCCTGATCAGCGAGGGTCGCTACCTCGACGACACGAACGCGCAGGAGGTCGTTGTCGGCGCCGTGCTCGCACGCAACCTGCGTGCCACCCTCGGCGACGAGCTGACGCTGCTCGGCAGCGGTCTGGACGGCTCGTTCGCGGCCGCCGTGCTGGAGATCGTCGGCATCTTCGAGAGCGGCGTCCCCGATATCGACCGCAACATCGCCGAGATGCCGCTGGGCGCGTTCCAGGACGTGTTCTACATGGAAGGCGCCGGGCACCAGGTCGTGGTTTTCGGCAACTTGCTGCGGGAGGTCCCGGTGCTGCAGGAACGCGTCCGTAACCTGCTGCCGGACGACGCGGATCTCGTCGTGCACGACTGGGATGCGCTGCAGCCGGGTCTCAAGCAGGCGATCCAGGCCGACATCAGCAGCGCGTTCTTCATGTATGGCGTGCTCGTCATCCTCGTGGCCTTCAGTGTGCTCAACAC
>JBFJQO010000043.1:0-11460 GCA_041616535.1 Woeseiaceae bacterium
CCGGGCCAAGGTCGAACGCGGACAACGTGACTACGATCGCGACCGCATCCGCGACCGCGACCGGATCCATGTTCCGGCAGAGCAAAGGGATCGCGACCAGGATCGTCAGCAGGACCGGATCCATCAGCCCGATAACGCTGATGGCATCTACGGCGGCGACCTCATGAGCGAACAGGAACGCAACCGGTACCGTGAGCAATTACGACTGACAGAATCGGATCCCGAGGCTCGCAACCGGTTTCTCGCCCGGCATCGCGAAGAAATGCAGCAACGCGCGAAGGAGCAGGGCAAGCAACTCGGCGACCCGCCGGACAAAGACAACTAGAACGAGCCAATTGCCCGGGACCGGGAACGACCGGTCCCGGGCGCTCAATCTCCGGAAATGAAAAGGAGACACACAATGAGCCAGTATTTTCGGGCTGCCTTGGTGCTGTCCGGGCTGCTCGTCGCGGGCGCGGGCACGGCTGACGAGACGCCGTTGTCAGTGACGTGGTCGGCCGGCATCGAGACTTCGCGGGGCGACTTCGGCGGCGACGTCGACATCGAAGACATCTACGTGCCTGTCAAACTGACCGTCGAGGGCCGGCGCGTCGCCTTGAGCGTCACCGTCCCCTACCTGCGCGTAACGGCGCCGGTCGGCACGACCGTAATCGACCCGGGCGGCACGCCCGTGCCGGGCAGCGGGGAGATCGTGACCGACGGCGGCCTCGGTGACGTCGTGGCCGGCTTCACGATTTATGACGTGTTTTACAATCCGGATCTCGGGCTTGCGCTCGATGTGACCGGCAAAGTGAAGTTCGGCACGGCCGATGCGGACAAAGGCCTCGGCACGGGCGAAACCGATTTCACGCTGATAGCCGATCTCGTCAAGTTTCTCGACAGCACCGCGTTGATCGGATCCGTCGGCTACAAGTTTCGCGGCGAGCCGGATGGCTACGAATTAAATGACGCCATGGTCGCCTCGCTCGGGGCGATTTTCGAGACGGGAAACGACGCACATCGGGTCGGACTGTTCCTCGACTACCGAGAGTCGTCAATCGTGGGCGAGGACGCCGTTACAGAATTGTCGGTGTCGTTCGCGCGTCGCATGAAGAACGAGCGAACCGTGCAGTTCTTCGTTGCAACGGGGTTCGGCGACAGCACGCCCGACTGGGCTGCCGGCTTCCTGTTCTATTCAGGATGAAGGCAGCCTGTCGCGGGGGTTTTAGACGAGGTCGGCCGTCGCGAGTATGCGGTGCACGTTTTGTTGCAGCGGCAGCATCCCGGTAAGCAGGGCATCGGATGCGCGGCGACCCGCGACGTAGTCTTCGACACAACGAAGGACGGTGGGCGTGCGCAGGTCGGCATGCCGACGGCGGATATCGCCGAGCGTCATCCAGCGCCGTGCCAACACGCCTTCGTCCAGCGACAGCGTTTCGTCGCAGGAGACGAAGGTCGCCGCGTATACGATACGCAGGAACTGCTGGCGCGTCTGCGGGTGAATCCACAGATAGATGCCAATCATCTCGCCGCACTCGACGGTGCAGCCGGACTCCTCGAGCACTTCACGTACGATGGCCTGTTCGGGCGATTCGTCGGATTCGATGTGCCCGCCGGGCTGCGTGAATACGCGTCGTCCCATCGCGTGCTCTTCGACGAGCAGGAATTCGCCATCGTGCTCGATGATGGCTGCGACAGTCAGGTCGGTCGGATACATCCGTGATCTCCTTGTGAGCGGGAATTCGCGGGAAAGCAGCCTCCCGAGCGTTGATTTCAAATGCCGAGTTGGCGGAACTCCAATTCCGTTTCGCTCGCGAGCCAGATCTCGTCGAACATCTTGCTGTACAACTTGGCGACGGCGGGTTCGTAGGTGTCGGCAATGCCTTCCCATCGCGGCGCCTGCAAGCGATAGACGAGGGCCGTCTCATCGGCAATGCAAAATGCTTCGGCATGTGTGCGCAGGTCGTCGCGCACGTGCCGGAATTCGATGTAGGTGTTCAGGCGGCGACCGAGGTGCACGAAATTGTTGCCGTTCTTGACCGCGCGTGTCGGGTCGGCAATCAGGATGCGAATACGTGCGTAGGTTTGCGACAGGACCAGGCGCTTGATGATCTCGAGGAACTCGGGATCGTCGTAGATGCCCGGTTCGAGGTCGTGCGTAAAGATCGACACCTTGCGCGAGGCTTCGCGCACGACCTCGATCGCGGCCTCACGCATTTCCTCGCGCGTCGAGATAACCCAGCGCTTGCCCTTTTGTCGTGCCTGTTCCATACGCCGATCATCTTAACGGTCCGGCCGAGTTTGCAGTGCCAACTGCGTCACGTTTTGAACGATGTTTCCCAGTTGAAAACCATTCGCATCCCGCGCCACGCAAGCGATTCAGGGGCGTTGAGACGATCGTCCCAGCCGCATTTGACTTCACATATGGTCACTAGATCCCGGTTAGCTCGAATGCGCCCGATTCGAGCATCCATCGGACCAGCTCGGCGTGCCCCGGCGTCGCGGGCAACGGACCTCGGAGGTGCCTGGATGTGCACAACTCGGCGAGGAAGTCCGCGGTGCCCGGCGGCAGCGGCAGGCAACAGCCGTTGACGTAGGCCTGGGTGTCGTCGAAGGCGACGCGTGCCATGCCGTGAACCTCGATCGCGGCGCCGCGATCGAGGCCGGCCAGGACGTCGCGTGCCTCTGCGGGTGTGGCGCCATCCGGTTTGATCCATTCCTTGGTCTCGGTGACGAATCGCCCGAGTGATGCGGCAACCTGATTGAGGTTCCTGCCGGTGCCGGCGAGCAGGCCCGCCGCCCGGCTCAAGGCTTCCCCGGATATGCGTCCGGGCCGTGCCTCGTGCGCCGCGAGATCCGCGTCTTCGTAGAACGGATTCTCGCGCTTCCCGTCCGGGAGTTCCGCATCGAGGTCGGACAACTGCGGCGCGCGCATGCCGATGGAATAGGTGATGCAGGCGCGCCTTGCCGTTCCCCAGTGGACGACCCCGGGCGGCAGGTACAAGACGTCTCCGGCTTGCGCGATGTGCGACTCGCCGCCGGTAAATTCCTGGACCAGGGCGAGTTGGTCGCTGGCCGCCGGATCGTCGGGTACGTCGTCCGTCGTGACACGCCACTCGCGGATACCGATGCCCTGACACAGGAAAACGTCGTAGTGATCGCGGTGCGGACCGACGCCGCCGCCCGGCGCCGCGAAACTGACCATGAGATCGTCGATGCGCCAGTCGGGAATGAACGGCACCAGCGCGAACAGCGTGCGCATGGCGGGCAGGTGCTTCTCGACATCGTGCACGAGCAGGGTCCAGTCGCGCTTCGGCAGGGCGGCGAGCTCGTCGGCCGTGAACGGCCCGTTCTCGGCCGAGTAACGCGCTTGCCCGCCGCTGCGGTCAACGAACACCAGCCGCGATTCGACGTCATCGAGCGTCGCGAGCCAGGCAAGTTCGTTGCGCGTGATCGAGGGCCGCGGGCGACCGGCCGCTCGCGGCATGAACAGTGGGCGTTTTTGCCAGTGACGATCGAGAAACTGCTCGGCGTTCAGGCTGCCGGGGAGTTCCAGCATCGCGGCCGGCTCAGATGTCGCGGGCCTGTTGCGCGGCGAGGCCGACGTAGGCTTCGGGCGTCAGCTCGAGCAGCCGCTGCTTTTCGCTCTCGGGAATCTCGAGCGTGCCGATGAACTCGAGGATCACGTCCTTCGTGACCGCACGGCCGCGTGTCAGCGCCTTGAGTTTTTCGTACGGATTCTCTATGCCGTAGCGTCGCATGACCGTCTGCACGGCCTCGGCCAAAACCTCCCAGGCCGCGGCGACGTCGGCGTGGATCGCATCGGAATCGATCTGCAACTTGCCGACGCCTTTGAGCAACGACTGCAGCGCAATCACGAGATAGCCGGCAGCGACGCCGAGATTACGTTGCACCGTCGAGTCGGTGAGGTCGCGTTGCCAGCGGGAGATCGGCAGCTTCCCGGCGAAGTGATCGAGCAGGGCGTTGGCCATGCCGAGATTGCCCTCGGCGTTTTCGAAGTCGATCGGGTTCACCTTGTGGGGCATCGTCGAGGAACCGACTTCGTCCGCGGCGACCTTCTGCTTGAAGTAGCCGAGCGAGATATAGCCCCACACATCGCGCGCAAAGTCGATCAGGATCGTGTTGTATCGCGACAGTACGTGGCAGTACTCGGCCGTCCAGTCGTGCGGCTCGATCTGCGTTGTATAGGGATTCGGTTCGAGTCCAAGCGATTCGACGAAGCCGTGGCTGATCCTGCGCCAGTCGAGTTCCGGGTACGCAATGACGTGCGCGTTGTAATTGCCGACGGCACCGTTGAACTTGCCGAGAATGGCCACGCCTGCCAGCTGCTTTTCGGCGCGGTCGAGCCGCGCGACGACATTGGCGAACTCTTTGCCGAGCGTCGTCGGGCTGGCCGTCTGGCCGTGAGTGCGCGACAACATTGGCACGTCCGCGTGTTCGCGCGCCAAATTCTTCAGTCTGTTCCTGAGTTCGCGCATAACTGGCAGCAATACATCGGAGCGCGCCGAGCGCAGCATCAATGCGTAGGACAGGTTATTGATGTCCTCGGACGTGCAGCCGAAATGCAGGAAGTCCTTGAGCGGCTGCGTCTCGGGCCCGTCGCCGAGTTTTTCACGGATAAAGTACTCGACCGCCTTGACGTCGTGGTTGGTCGTCGCTTCGATGGCCTTGACGCGTTCGGCGTCGTCGAGTGAAAAGTCGTCGACGATCTTGTTGAGGACGTCCTTCATGACCGACGACAACGGCCCCAGTTCCTGGATCTCGGGGTCGTCGGCCAGCCGCTGCAGCCAGCGGACCTCGACGAGAACGCGGAAGCGGATCAGGCCGTATTCGGAGAAGATGTCGCGGAGCTTGCCGACCTTGTCGGCATAGCGGCCGTCGGCCGGGGACAGGGCTCTCAGGGTCGAGACTTTCATACGTGGAAAACCGGTGTAGACTTGCGCGCGCAAAGCGCGAATCATACACCTTTTCCCGCCAACAACGGGGTGCGGCAGGCACCCGATGGAGCAGGTTTTTGCCATGAGTGACAAGGCATTTCGGATCGAACACGACAGCATGGGCGAACTCCAGGTCCCGAAGGACGCACTCTGGGGTGCGCAAACGCAGCGCGCGGTCAACAACTTCCCAATTTCGGGCTTGGCGATGCCGCGCCAGTTCATTGCGGCGCTGGGTCTCGTCAAGTGGGCCGCTGCGGGCGCCAACGCCGAACTTGGCCTGGTCAAAAGCGATATCGCGATCGCGATCCAGAAGGCGGCGCTGGCCGTATCGGGCGGCGATTACGACAGCCACTTCCCGATCGACGTGTTCCAGACGGGCTCCGGCACGAGTTCGAACATGAACGCCAACGAGGTCATTGCGCACCTCGCGAGCGAGGCGCTGGGCGCCGACGTGCACCCGAATGACCACGTCAACATGAGCCAGAGCAGTAACGACGTGATCCCGACGGCCGTCCACGTCAGCGCTGCGCTCGCGATCAGCGAGAAACTGCTGCCGGCGCTGCGGCACCTCTCGGAGGCACTCGAGACCAAGGCCGTCGAGACCGACAAGGTCGTCAAGACCGGCCGGACGCACCTGATGGACGCCATGCCCGTGACGCTGGGGCAGGAGATCCGTGCCTGGCAATTCCAGATCGACCAGGGCATCGAGCGCATCGGCGACTCCATGAAGCGCCTGACCGCGCTTGCGCAGGGCGGCACGGCCGTCGGCACGGGCATCAACGCGCACCCGAAGTTCGGCAACAAGGTGGCGGTGCTGTTGGCCGAACGCACGAGCCTGCCGTTCAAGGCGGCAGGCAACCAGTTCCAGTCGCTGAGCTGCCAGGACGCGGCGGTCGAGATGTCGGGCCAGCTGCGCACCGCGGCCGTCAGCCTGACGAAGATCGCCAATGACCTGCGCTGGATGAACTCGGGGCCGCTCGCCGGCTTCGGCGAGATCGCCCTGCCGGCGCTTCAGCCGGGCTCGAGTATCATGCCGGGCAAGGTCAATCCCGTCATCCCCGAGGCCGTGGCCATGGTCGCGGCCCAGGTCATCGGCAACGACGCGACGATCGCGATGGGCGGGCAGTCGGGCAACTTCCAGCTCAACGTGATGCTGCCGGTCGTGGCGTACAACCTGATCCAGAGCGTCGAGATTCTCGCCTCGGCCAGCACCGTGCTGGCCGACAAGGCGATCGTGGGCTTCACGGTCAACGAAGAGAACATCCAGCGGGCGCTCGGCCGCAACCCGATCCTCGTGACGGCGCTGAATCCGGTCATCGGCTACGAACTCGGCGCTGCCGTGGCCAAGAAAGCCTATGCCGAGGGCCGCGCGGTCAAGGACGTTGCGAAGGAAATGACCGACCTCACGGACGAGGAACTCGACCGTCTGCTCGACCCGGCGGCGCTCACCGAGGGTGGTATCAAGCATTAACGGCGGCCCGACAGGAAGAACCTATTCGGCCGAGGCGCTGCGCGCCCGATTCGCGGGAACGAGGCTGCCAGAGGATCCACTCGACGTCATGATGCCGCCCGGGCTGCGGCGCTGGCCGCACGCGATGCGCGAACAGCTGGCCGGGCCGCTGACACCGGCCGGAGTGCTCGTGCCGATCATGGATCGGCCCGGCGGCCTGTCGATCCTGTTGACGCAGCGCGCGCCCGATCTCAAGCACCACGCCGGGCAGGCCAGCTTTCCGGGCGGGCGGATGGAGACGCACGACGCCACCGTGCAGGACACGGCGCTGCGCGAGACCCACGAGGAAGTCGGTATCGAGCCCGCGCTCGTCGACGTGATTGGCTACTTGCGGGCCATGCCGACGATAACGGGGTTTGCCGTGACGCCCGTTGTCGGGATCGTCAGCGACGAAGCCGACCTTGTCATCGACCGGACCGAGGTCGATTACACGTTCGAGCTGCCGCTCGACTTCCTGCTCGACGAGGGCAACGACCGGCTCGTCGACCGCGAATGGCGTGGCAAGGCGTTTCGCCTCAAGGAGTTCCACTACGCGGGCGAACGCGTCTGGGGTGCGACGGCCTACATGTTATTGGCGTTTAGACAATTTCTTTTAAATAAATAAGTTATGGCCGATATCGAGAAATTACTCGAAGTCATGGAGCGCCTGCGTGACCCCGAGACGGGCTGTCCGTGGGACCTCGAGCAGGACTTCTCGACGATTGCACCGTACACGATCGAAGAGGCCTACGAGGTCGCCGATGCGATCGAGCGCGAGGACTGGGACGAGCTGCGCGATGAACTCGGCGACCTGCTGTTCCAGATTGTGTTCTACGTGCAGATGGCGCGCGAGAAAGGCTTTTTCGACTTCGACGACGTCGCGGGTGGCATCACGGAGAAGATGATCCGCCGCCATCCCCATGTCTTCGGCGACGCCGACGAGCCGGATCCACGCGGCGTGAAACGGCGCTGGGAAGACATCAAGGAGAAGGAACGGGCGCACCGTGACGACGACAGCGCCCTGGGCGGCGTGGCGCGGGCCCTGCCGGCGCTCAAGCGCGCCCAGAAACTCGGCAAGCGCGCGGCGCGCGTTGGCTTCGACTGGCCGGATCGCAAGGGCGTCCACGAGAAGATCCACGAAGAACTCGACGAACTCGAGGCCGCGGCCGGCGGACGCGACCCGGCGCTGATCGAGGACGAAGTCGGCGACCTGCTGTTCGCGGTCGTGAATCTCGCCAGGCACCTCGAAATCGATCCCGAAAAAGCTCTCGTGGGCGCCAACGGCAAGTTCGAGCGGCGTTTCCGGGCGATGGAGGCCGCGATCCGGGACGACGGTGCTCGTCTCGAGCGTCTCCAGCTCGAGGCGCTCGACCGGTACTGGCGCAAAGCCAAGAAAACGGTCGGATAAATAGAGAAAAAACAAAGATGTACGCGTTCAGGCAGGGTTCATTGCCGGGGCCCTAATCTGTCCCCAGGCTGGCAAGAGGCCAGTTGACATTGGAAAAGGACAGGATCATGAACGCAAGAACACGTATCGCTACTCTGGCCCTCGCGGCGATGCTGTTTGGCAGCACCGCCTGGGCAGACCACGACCACCGCGCGAGGTACGACTACGCGAAGGTGACGTCGGTCGAGCCGATCGTCAACTACGTGACGGTGTCGACGCCCGTGCGCGAGTGTTGGGAAGAAATGCAGTATTACACCGTCGATCGTCATCGCGGCGACCGCGGCGCGAGCACGTTCGTCGGTGCCGTCATCGGCGGCGTTATCGGCCACCAGTTCGGCAGCGGCCGGGGCAATGACGCGGCGACCGTCGCGGGCACACTGATCGGCGCGACCATCGGCAACGATGCGGCGCGCGATCGCCACGGTTACGGTGAAGAGCGGGTTGCCCGCCCGGTCGAGCGTTGCGAGACGCGCTACCGCGAGCATCGCGAGGAGCGCATCGACGGCTACCGCGTGCACTACAAGTACCACGGCCAGCGCTACATGACCGAAATGCCGTACGACCCGGGCAAGAAGATCCGCGTACGCGTCGACGTTCGCCCGAGCAGGTAAAGGGTAGCCGGCTGTGACACGCTTCGTTGCAATCGTCGTGCGCCCGTACCACACTTGGCGCATGCGTCTCGCACTGCTATTGCTCACGTTGGCCGCAGCGGCACTCCTGCCGCTGCGCGCCGACGCGTTCGACCTCGAGGACGTCCTCAAGCGTCAGCACGTGCAGTACCAGGCGGAGCCGCAGCTGGAGGTCGCACAGAACAACGGCATGACGTTGTCCGAGGCGATCGAGTCGGTACGCCGCCGTACGGGAGGCCGCGTCGTCAGCGCGGAAACCCGAGTTCAGAACGGCCGCGAAGTGCATCACATCAAGGTTCTGACCAAGGACGGCAAAGTCCGGACCCACAAGGTCAATGGCCGCCGTCGCTAGTCACTCTTCACCGGACGGGTTTGGGAACTGGAAGCATGCGACTGCTCGTAATTGAAGACGATGCGACGCTGCGCGACTCCTTGTCGCGCCGGCTCGAGGAAGGCGGTTTCGCCGTGGAGCAGGCTGCCGACGGCAAAGAGGGCCTGTACTTCGCGAGCGAGTACCCGATCGATCTCGCGATCATCGACCTCGGACTGCCCGAGATGTCGGGGATCGACATCATCAAGCAGGTGCGTGCCGACGGTCACACCTACCCGATCCTGATCCTCACGGCGCGCGATCGCTGGGAGGACAAGGTCGACGGCCTGAGCGCGGGCGCCGACGACTACGTCGTCAAACCGTTTCACTTCGAGGAAGTGAATGCGCGCGTTGCGGCCCTGTTGCGGCGCAGCGGCGGTTGGGCCTCGTCCGAGCTCGAGGCCGGACCGGTGAAGCTCGACATGGCGCGCCAGGAGGTCAGCGTCGGCGACGAGGTCATCGACCTGACGAGTTTCGAGTACAAGATCATCGAATACCTGATGGTGCGCGCGGGCCGGGTCATCTCCAAGGCCGAATTGACCGACCGCCTGTACGACCAGGATTTCGAGCGCGACAGCAATGTCATCGAGGTTTTCATCGGCCGCCTGCGCAAGAAACTGGACCCCGAAAATACGATCAAGCCGATCGAGACCCTCCGCGGCCGCGGCTATCGCTTTGCGCTGGAGCGCAAGCAGGTCGACTGACGACTGAATGAACTCACTCAGCAGCCGACTCCTGGTTTCCGTCAGTGTGCTGCTGCTGTTTTTTTTCGGCGCGACGATCGCCGTTCTCGACCGCGCCTTCACCGAGGCGGGCGAGCAGGCGCGGCGCGATATCCTGGACGGTCATCTTGTGGCCCTGCTGGCCGCGGCCGAACCCGACGACACGGGCCGGCTCGTCATGCCGGATCGGCTGCGCGAACCCCGCTTCGAGCGCATCGGTTCGGGGCTGTACGCGGAGATGCGTAATCTCGACGGCGAGGTGCTGTGGCGATCGCGTTCGGCGCTCGGGCTCGAAGTGCCAGCCGGCACGGTCCCCGACCTCGGCAACCACCTGTTCGGGCGTGAAGCGCTCGAGGACGGCACGCCGCTGCTAACCCTGAGCCTGGCCGTGGACTGGGAACTCGAGGAAGGCGAGTCCACGCCTTACTGGTTCAAGGTGGCCGAGAGTCTCGACGGCTTCAACGCACAGGTCGCAGGGTTTCGCAGGCAACTGTTCGGCTGGTTCGCGGCCGTGGCGCTGACGATGCTGCTGGCATTTTCGATGCTGCTGCGCGGATTGCTCAAACCGTTGCGCCAGATCGAGCAGGAAATCACCGAGATCGAGGAGGGCGGCCGCGTGTCGCTGTCCGGCACCTTCCCGACGGAGCTGACGGGCGTCGCCCGCAACATGAACCTGCTGATCGACAGCGAGCGCGCCCGTTCCGACCGGTATCGCTACACGCTCGACAACCTGGCGCACAGCCTCAAGACGCCGCTCGCCGCCATGCGGGCGCTGCTGAACGATCGCCGGCGCGAGCATTTCGGCCGGCGCTTCAACGAACAGATCGACCGCATGGACGAGATCGTTCGATACCAGTTACGCAAGCCGGCTGCATCGGTTGCCGATAACCTCGTGCTGACGCCGGTGCCGGTCGAGAAGGAAGTGACACGCCTCATCGACGGGCTGCGCAAGGTCTACCACGACAAGCAGCCCGAGTTCGAAGTGCGCATCGAAAAAGGCATGCAGTTTCGCGGTGACACGGGCGACTTCCTCGAACTCGCCGGTAACCTGCTGGACAACGCCTGCAAGTGGTGCGAGCGCAAGGTGCGCATCAGCGTCGTGCCCTCGGTCGGCGCGCGCGCGATCGCCAGCGGCATGGTCCTGACCGTATCCGACGACGGGCCGGGCATCCCGGAAGATGCGGCGAAGGCGCTGCTGCAGCGGGGTATGCGGCTCGACGAATCGACGCCGGGTCACGGCATCGGGCTGGCCGTTGTGAAGGACATCGCGCGCTCGTACGGCGGGCGCCTGAAGATCGGGCGCTCAGACCTGGGCGGGGCCGAGATCATGGTCTCGATCCCGCCCGTGACCACCGCGAAGGGCGGCTAGCCGGCGTCGGCTTTCGCGCCTGCCGATTTCGCGAGTTTCAGCAGCGGGCCGAGCAGGTCCAGCGGCAGCGGGAAGACGATCGTGTTGGTCTTCTCGCTGGAGATCTCCTTGAGCGTCTGCAGGTAGCGCAGCTGCAGCGACAGCTCTTCCTGGGCCAGCAGGCCGGCGGCTTCGGCCAGGGTCTGCGCGGCCTGTTTCTCACCCTCGGCATTAATGACCTTGGCGCGCCGTGCACGCTCGGCCTCGGCCTGCTGCGCGATCGCGCGGATCATGCTCTCGTCGAGATCGACGTGCTTTATCTCCACGTTCGCCACCTTGATGCCCCAGTTGTCGGTGCGCTGATCCAGCAAGGCCTGGATGTCGGCGTTGAGCTTGTCACGCTCGGCGAGCATGTCGTCGAGCTCGTGCTGGCCCAGCACCGACCGCAGCGTCGTCTGGGCCAACTGGCCGGTGGCCTCCATGAAGTTTTCGACGTTGATGATTGCCGGCTGCGGATC
>JBFJQO010000044.1:0-11427 GCA_041616535.1 Woeseiaceae bacterium
ACCGTAGAACGATACGAGGACCTCGGGGACGATGTCGACGTTGTTCGAGCTGAACTCGATCGTCATCAGGTCGCCTGCCAGCGTGATGTTGTCGATCGCAACCGTATTGAGATCGGCAAACTTCGTGCCTGTGTCATCGTAGATGTGGTCGTCCCAGCCGGAGTGGTAGTCGCTGAACAGCGGTGCGACGGCCGGATTCGGCGGATTGGGTGCATGGCAGCCCTGGCAATTCAGGCCAATATCGTGGAAGCCTTCCACGCCGGCTCTCGTCCACAGGAACTGCATCGGCGGTGCACGATGCGGCTGAGCATAAAGCCCGGCCATCGTCGTGCCGGCGTCCTCCGGCCATGCGTCGATACCCTGAACCGGGTGGCAGCTCTTGCACGTTTCAGGCGTGAAGAACTCGTCGGCCGTAACCGCGGCTTCGCTGCCTGCGTGGCAGGTCGCGCAGTTCGACATTGACATCGGATACGGGAACTCCATCGCATGCGACATGTGCGCGTCGTTCATGACGGAGCGCTTGTACGAGTAATCAGCCGTCGCTGCGACGCCGGTGGCCCAGTTGAAGGGCTCGTCAACCATGTACTGCCAGTCGAAATGACCGCCATTGCCGTCGTCATTGTGGCAGACCTTGCAAGCCGCGAAGTCGGCCAGTCCGGGGACCTGGGCTGCGCGATAACCGTGCTTCAGGTAAGGCGAGCCGTGGCAGTTCTCGCAGCCTTCCGGATTGGCGAGCGATGCATAGGTACCCGCAGCGCCGTAGGCGATACCCGCGTTGGCCACGTCCTCGTAAAGATGGACGTGCGAGCCTGCCGGGATTTCGCCGCCGGTCCCTGCCTCATGCTCGAGCAACTTGCCGAGCGCGATGTAGCCGTAAACCTGGCCGCTGGCGGTCGGGTCGAAAGTCAAGCCGGCACGGCTGACCTGGTACTGACCGGGGCCAACGTCAACGACGCTTCCGAGGCTCCGGAATGCCTCGTAGAACTCGCCATTGTTGCCGACCGTGTTGTCGAACCGATTCACGAAGAAACGCGCCTGGCTGAGCGAAGCGTAGTCTTCGAACGGGACGCCGTTCTGCAGGATCGTGAACGTCAGCGTGACGTCCCATACGGCGCCGTTCGGGGTGCTTGTGAAATTGTCGAAGATCAGTTCGAGTTCACTGGCATCCGCGTACTCGTCGTAAATCGCCTGGTGACCACCGCCCACGCCGTCATGGCACGTGGCACAGGATTCGATGTCCGCCGCTGCAACCGCCTCGGCAATCGGATCCGCGGTCAGGTCCTGCCCCGGCGGTCCGGCTGGACCGGTAGGACCGGTCGCACCAGCCGGGCCCTGAGCGCCGTCGTCGCCCTCGCAGCCGCCCATCGCAAAAGCGAGGGAACAGACAACGATGACAGACCAGGCCCATCTGAAGAGTTTGTGGAACAGGTTCATAGATGTACTCCCCATGATTGATTGATGTATAGCCCGGCTACGGCCGCTTTACGGATCGGGGGACGGTCGCCCGGAGCAAGCCCACGATAGAAATTGAACGACCTGAAAACACTGACATTCGTCAGTTTCGGCCGGTGGATTACACCTATGAAAGGGCCGACACTTTGCGGCTTTTCCGTACGCCCGACCGGTCTCGGCAGGCGACTGACATTTGTCAGTTTCAACTACGTATAAACCGACGAGAGCGAGGACAAGCCACGATGCAGCGAAGGTCGGGCGACTGCTATGTTGTGCGGCGGATTGGGGAGAAAAACAGTGACTTGCGGCAATTGTGATTGCCCATTCCATGAGCTGCAAGCGGAACACAGCCCCTTCGCGGATGCCGATTTCCAGTGCATGGTGACCGACGCCGTGAAGGAGGTGCGGTTTCGCGCGGGCGCGGTATTGTTCGCGCAAGGCGAACCGTCCTCGTCGCTGTATTCGCTGACGCAGGGGCTCGTCAAGATAACGTGCCACACGGCGGACGGGCGCGAGCAGATCGTCGGCCTGTCGAACCCCGGCAAGCTCCTGGTCGGCCTGCAATCGCTCGACGACGACAGCTACCAGTACACGGCCGTGGCCGAAACTGACGTCGAAGCCTGCCGGATTCGCCATCGGCCACTGCTGCACGAAATCAAGAAGCGCGGCGACGTCGCGATGCGCGTCATTTCCGCGTTCAATGCACAGCTCGCACACAGCCGTCAGCTGATGCGGGTCATGGGACACAAGTGCGCGGCCGCGAAGATCGCTTCGTTCATCACGCTGATCATCCCCAAATCCGAGCACGGGAACCGGCGTTTCACCCTGCCATTCTCGCGCGCCGAGATGGCGAGCCTGCTGGGCTTGAGCGAGGAGACCGTCTGCCGCCAGATGGCCAAGATGAAGCGCGACGGCATCCTGTACGCGCCGCGCGGAAAGATCGAGATCCTCGACTGGGACAAGCTGCAGGCAGTGGCCGACGAGGTTTGTGCCGAGGCCGTCTGACCCTTTCGAACGATCGTCGATTCTGGCGGGCATCGCGCCTCATTTGATACCTTTGCGCCTATGCCGAGCGCCTACTTCGTTTCCGACATCCATATCATGTCACCGGACTGCGCCCGGGCCCGTGCCTTCCTCGAGTTCCTGCGCTCGCTGTCGGGCGAGACGAATGCCACGCATCTCGTCCTGCTTGGCGATATCTTCGACCTCTGGGTGGCCGACCACGATTACTTCATCGCCAGTTACCGCGAGATCATCGACGAGATACGGCGCCTCAGGAACGAGGGCGTCGACATTCGCTATTTCGAGGGCAACCACGACCTGCATCTCAAGTATTTCTGGGCCGATCGCTTGGGGCTAACCGTCTGCGAGGGCCCGACCTACATGGACCTCGGCGGCCGTACGATTCGGCTCGAACACGGCGACCAGATGGACCCCGATGACACGGGGTATCTCTTCCTGCGCTGGTTCCTGCGCACGCCGGTCATCCGATTCCTGGTCCGGCACCTGCCCGGCGCGCTGATCGCACGTATCGGCGACCGGGCGAGCGCGGCGAGCCGTGACTACACCTCCAATACCAAGACCATCGACCGCAGCGACGCGATCGAGAAGATCCACGCCCATGCGCACAAGGCGCACGCCGAGCGGCCGTTCGACCTGATCATCTCGGGTCACGTCCACGTCCGCGACGATTACCGCGGCGAGTCGGGCGGTGCTGTGTTTCGCTCGATCAATCTCGGCAGCTGGCTCGAGACGCCCTGCTACTTCCGGCTCGACGAACGCGGCGAGCAGTTTCACGACATGGCGATTGCACAATGACAACATTACGAACCGCGGTTATCGGCGTCGGCTCGATGGGCCGCTGGCACGCCGACAAGTACGCCGCACTCCCGGATTCCGACCTCGTCGCCGTCGTGGACACCGACGCGGACCGCGTCGCCGCCGTGGCGGCCGAACTCGGCGTCGAGGGAACGACCGATTTCGAAGCCCTGGTCGGGCGCGTCGATGCGGTCTCCGTCGTCACCCCGACATCGACTCACTTCGACGTTGCAAAGGTCCTGCTCGAAAACGGCATTCACGTGCTCGTCGAAAAGCCGATTACATCGACGATCGAACAGGCGCGCACGCTCGTCGAACTGGCCGAGGAACGCGGACTCGTACTCCAGGTCGGTCATCTCGAGCGCTGCAACCCGGCCGTGGTCGCACTTACCGGTTACATCACCGAACCGCGCTTCATCGAGTCCAATCGCATCGCGCCGTACAAGCCGCGCGCGCTCGATGTCAGCGTCGTGCTGGACCTGATGATCCATGATATCGACCTGATCCACAGCTTCGTGCAATCGCCGATGGAGCACGTCGACGCTGTCGGCCGTCGCATTTTTTCGAACAACATCGATGTCGCGAACGCCCGGATCCGGTTCGCGAGCGGCTGTGTCGCCAACGTCACCAGCAGCCGCATCAGCCTGAAGACGGAACGCTCGCTGCGGGTCTTCCAGAACGACTCCTACCTGTCCGCCGACCTGCAGACCAAGACGCTGGCGAGCTACACCCGGCGCGGCCAGGGCCCGGTCAGGGGCCCCGAGGACGTCGAGATCAAAAACCAGGGCTTCGGCGATTCGGACGCGCTCCTGGACCAGGCCAGGGCGTTTCTCGATGCCGTTGCGAACGGCACGCCGCCGCTCGTCAGCGGCCGCACCGGTATGGAGGCGCTCGAGACGGCGACCGTCATCGGCGACCTGATTCACGGAGAACGACAAGCATGAAAATCCCCTACTTTGCGCCGGCGCGCTCACTCGATGCCATCGCCGGAGACGTCGACGCCGCTTTGCTCGACGTCGCGCACAGCGGTGCATACATCCTGGGCGACAACGTCACCGCGCTCGAAGCGCAGGTGGCCGAGTATCTCGGTACCCCCCAGGCCGTCGCCGTCAACTCCGGCACGGACGCCTTGCACCTCGCGCTCGCGGGCCTCGGCATCGGGCGCGGCGACGAGGTGATCACTTCGCCGTACACGTTTGCGGCGACCATCGAGGCGATCGAATACGTCGGAGCGACACCCGTGCTCGTCGATATCGAGGCGGACACCTACAACATCGACCCGACGCTGATCGAGGCCGCGATCACCGACAAGACGCGGGCCCTGCTCCCGGTCCATATGTTCGGCCTGCCCGCGGCCATGCCGGCCATCATGGCCATCGCCGATAAACACGGGCTGAAAGTGGTCGAGGACTGTGCCCAGAGTTTCGGCGCCTCGATCGGTGATCAAAAAGTCGGCGGCATCGGCGACTGCGGTGCGCACAGCTTCTACCCCACCAAGACGCTGGGCTGCCTCGGCGACGGCGGCATGGTCAGCGTACGGGATCCCGACGTCGCGCAACGCATGCGCGTGCTGCGCAATCACGGCATCGGCGACGGCGGTGAACACGTCTGCCTCGGCTTCAACAGCCGGCTCGACGAAATGCAGGCCGCCGTGCTGCGGCTCAAACTGGCGCGCATCGACATGTCGAACCGCCGCCGCCGCGAAATCGCAACTCGCTACAACGAGGCATTGACCGCCGCCGGCGCGACCACGCCCGGCGCACCCGGCGACGCATATCACGTGTACGGCTATTACACGGCGCGAATCGACAACCGCGATGCGGTGCGCGCGAAACTCGGCGCGGCCGGCATCGGCACGGCGGTGTATTACATGAAGCCGCTGCACCGGCATGCGCACTTCTCGAAGACCTGCCGCTGGACGTCGCTCGAGGTCGCCGAAAGCGTCGGCAGCGGCGTGATCTCCCTGCCGGTCTTCCCCGAGATGACCGACGAGGAAGTGGACTACGTCGTCACGACGACCGTGTCCCTGCTGAGCTGATTCAGGCTATCCATCGCGGCCTGCATCTCGCCGCGTACACGCTCGATGTCCTCCATCGAGGCACCGCGCGGCACTTCGATCGGTTCACCGATCGCGATGACGATGCGCGCAAACGGCTTCGGCACGACGAACTTGTCCCAGGTGTTCATGACCCAGGCGCGGTCGGCCGCGTAGCCGATCGGTAACAGCGGCGCGCCGCCGATACGTGACATGAGCACGGTGCCGATCTTGAGTTCGAACACCGGGCCGCGCGGACCGTCGGGAGTGGTCACGATGGAAACGCCGCGCTTCATCATGGCCTGTGCGTCGCGCAACACGAGCGCGCCCGTACGCGCTGCCGAACCGCGGATGACTTCGCCGCCCCAGGATTTCGCGATACGCGCCGGCACGTCGCCGTCGACGGATGCCGAGATGACAAAGCCCGCCTTGAAGCCCCGCCGCACCCAGTGGCGCATCATGTTCGACAGCACGAGATGCTGCGAATGCCAGTAGCACGGGACGTAAGCCTCACCTGCGCCGATCACGCGCTCGGCGATGTCGTCGCCGATCACTTTCTCGACACGGTACGTCGCATTCAGCAGCCAGATCACGCCGCGCAGGATCGGCAGGCCGATCGCGTAGGCCAGCTTTCGTCCGGCCGACAGGCGTCGCAGGCTGTCGGCGCTGCGGCGGGATTCGACGTCGGAGAAATCCCTTTCAGGGGCGTTTTCGCTCATGGCGCGTATTCTACGCGATCCGAATTCCCGTCAATAGCTGGATGCGCATCACGCCCGGCTGCGCCGCGCGCTGGTAATTTGTCCGTATGAAAGGTCGCATCCTCGGGACATTGTTCGCATTGCCGTTCGCCGGCGTCGGCGTCTGGATGCTGTGGTCGATCGGCAGCACGATGCACGACGCCTGGCAAATGCGCGGCTGGGTGCAGGTCGAAGCAACGCTCATCAAAGCCGGCTACGAAACGCGCTCGGGCGACGATTCGGAAACGTACGAGGCCTACGCGGAATACCGTTACCGGTTCCAGCTGCAGGAGTACGCCGGCAATCGCGTCGGCATCAACTCGGGCGCGGACAATATCGGCGACTACCAGCAGGACATCGGCCGAACGCTGCGGGCGGCCAAGGCGCGCGGCGAGAAGATCGTCGTTTTCGTCGACCCGGACGAGCCGAGCGCGTCGATCGTCGACCCGAGCGTGCGCTGGGGATTGGCTGGTTTCAAGCTGATCTTCGTTATCGTTTTCGGCGGCGTCGGGTTCGGCCTCCTGTATGCCGTGTGGCGCGCGCCGCCCGAGAAGGACAAAACGGACCCGGCCTATGCCGACACGCCGTGGTTGCTCAACGACGACTGGCAGACGAGCACGATCCGCTCGGGTTCGAAGGCGTCGATGTGGGGCGCCTGGGCGTTCGCGATCTTCTGGAACGCGATATCGTCGGCTGCGCCGTTCCTCGCCTACCGGGAAATCGTCGAAAAGGGCAACTTCGTCGCACTCATCGCCCTGCTGTTCCCGCTCGTTGGCATCGGGCTGTTGACCTGGGCGATCCGGCGAACGCTCGAGTGGCGACGCTTCGGTCCTGCGCCGGTCGTGCTCGACCCGTTCCCGGGCGCAATCGGCGGCCACGTCGGCGGCACGATCGACGTGAACCTGCCGTTCGATCCGAAGGCGCGGTTCCAGCTCACGTTGACCAACCTTCACAGTTACGAATCCGGGAGCGGCAAGAACCGCAGCCGCAAGGAAAAAGCGAAGTGGCAGGATGCGATCGTCGCGCATGCCGAGCCGAGTGGCCGCGGCACGCGCCTGACCTTCCGTTTCGACGTGCCGGACGGCCTGCACGAATCCGATGCCGACCCGGACGACAGTTACTACGCCTGGCGCCTGAACCTGGAGGCCGATCTGCCGGGTACCAACCTCGATCGCGACTACGACATCCCGGTCTACGCGACAGGCCAGCGATCCCGACACCTGTCGAGCTATGCGATCGAACGGGCACGGTCCGATCAGGCGTCGCTCGACGCACAGGCGGTGCGCAAGCGCATCAATCTCGAGTACAAGCCGTCCGGCAAGCGGCTGCACTTCCCGATGGGACGTTTTCTCGGCGGCGGCATCGGCGGACTGCTGGTCGGCGCGATCTTCGCCGGCGCCGGGTGGTTCCTCGTCGTCCAGGAGGGCCAGAAGGTCTTCGGCAGCATTTTCGGCCTCATGGGCACACTCATCGCAATCTTCTGCCTGTACCTCATCTTCAACTCGCTCGAGGTCGTGCAGACGGCGACGGGCATCCGGACGACGCGGCGCGTTCTCGGCATCCCGGTCGGCGGCGCGGAGCTGCGGCGCGACCAGATCGTCGCGCTCGACAAGAAATCGACGATGCAGGCGCAGTCGGGCGGCAAGCACATCGTGTATTACGACGTCTACGCGCGCGACCATGCCGGCGAGAAATACAAGATCGCCGAGGGTTTCCAGGGTGACAGCGAAGCCAACGCCGCGATCCGGCTGATCGCTGCGGAGTTCGGGATTCGGGTGCCGGAAGGGCGGCTCGATGAGGACGAGGATCCGCTCGGTGACGACATCGCCGCGCAACCCGGCGGTAATTGATCGGCGGATTGGTGGCTTCCGCGGGGAGTCCGGGCATCCTAGGTACAAGTGCGAATTGAGAAAATCATGTGCAATCGACTAGTTTGATACGGGTTCGTATGACGCTAAGCACCGCGTGAGACGCACCAGGGATATTGCGGACGAGTCCCTTATCGCCCGCGCCCGCTGGAGCCGCGACAATCAACACGAGCACACGACCGACCACCGGAAGAGACGACGGCCGCAAGGCCAACGCGCCGGCTGACGAGCCCATCAACGAGATTGCGGCTCGCATCTTCAGCGCATGCGCCGAGGTACTGCGTCAGCAGAAAGCCAATCCGTTTCGCGTCAATGCGTACGTCCGGGCCGCGCGCACATTGCGATCCCTGGACGCGGACGTCACTTGCATCCTGGACGACGAGGGGATTGAAGGCCTCATGAAGTTGCCCGGAATCGGCAAGGGCCTGGCCGCGGCCATCGATGAGATCGTCCGCACTGGACATCTGTCGCAGTTCGACCGGATGCGCGGCGACGGCTCACCGGAAATCCTGTTCCAGAGCCTGCCGGGCATCGGGCCCGGTCTCGCGCACACGATCCACGAGACTCTGCATGTCGACACGCTCGAAGCGCTCGAGGTCGCCGCGCACGACGGACGCCTCGACGACATCCCGGGGATCGGCCCCCGCCGGACCGCATTGATCCTGGCAGGCCTTGCCGACATCCTGCGCCGCGGCAGGCGCTACCGGCCCACGGCGCGCGCTGCGCCGTCGGTGGCTGCTTTGCTGGATGTCGACGCCCGCTATCGCCGACTCGCCGCTGCGGGCAAGTTGCCGAAGATCGCTCCGAAACGATTCAATCCCGAGGGTCGCGCCTGGCTGCCGGTCATGCACACAGAACGCGGCGACTGGCATTTCACGGCGCTCTTCTCCAACACGGCCCTGGCGCACCAATTGGGACGGACCGACGACTGGGTGGTTATCTACTACTACGACGGGGAACACCAGGAAGGCCAGAGTACTGTCGTCACCGAAACTCATGGAGCGCGGCGCGGCCGACGCGTGGTACGCGGCCGCGAATGCGAGTGAAACGGTTCAGCCCTTGATACACACCATGGGATCGAGCCGCGCGACCTTGCGCGCAAGGCCAGCGCGATCGGCGATGTCGACGACCCGGTGCACGTCCTTGTAAGCCTCTGGCGCCTCCTCGGCGACGCCTCTTGACGACGGACTCCGGATGACGATGCCGCGTTCGGCAAGCCGGTCGACGACCTGCCGGCCGCCGAATCGCTTCCGCGCCTGCCTGCGGCTCATCGCTCGGCCCGCGCCGTGGCAGGCGGAACTCAGGGCGCGTTGTTCGCTCTCCACCGTACCTGCCAGCACATAAGAGGCCGTGCCCATGGAACCGCCGATCAAGACCGGCTGTCCGACTATTCGCAGTTCGTCATCGAGGTCGGCATTCCCCGGGCCGAATGCGCGCGTCGCGCCCTTGCGATGCACGTAGAGTCGGCGGTCGATGCCATCGATCCTGTGAGTCTCGACTTTGCAGATGTTGTGTGACACGTCGTACAGCATCTTCAGCCTGGCATCGGGCAGCATGCGCGAAGCGACCTCCCGCGTCAGGTGCGTGACGACCTGGCGGTTGGCGAGCGCGCAATTCATGCCGGCACGCATTGCGCCGAGGTAACGCTGCCCGAGGTCCGATCCTATCGGCGCGCAGGCGAGCTCGCGGTCGGGGAGTGCAAGCCCGAAGCCGACCGCGGCGATGACCATTTCCCGCAGGTAGTCGGTACCGATCTGGTGTCCGAGGCCGCGCGATCCGCAGTGAATGCTGATCAAAACGTCGTCAGTCCGCAGGCCGAACACAACCGCGATGTCCGGCGCGTAGACCTCGGCCACGCGCTGAACCTCGAGGTAGTGATTGCCCGATCCGAGCGTGCCCATCTCGCGCCTCTGTCGCTTCTTCGCTCGATCCGACACCGCGCCGGGTTCGGCGCCCGCGATGCAGCCGCGTTCCTCGGTGCGATCGAGATCCTCCCCGATGCCATAGCCCCGCTCGACGGCCCACTGCGCGCCACCCCGCAACATGTCGTCCATCTCCGCGTCGTCTAGCCGGACTTCGCCTTCGCTGCCGAGGCCAACCGGGATCGTTGCGTACAACTCGTCCGCCAGGATCGTCTTGACGGGCTCGAGGTCGGCGGACTTCAACCCGGTGCGCAGCGTCCTCACGCCGCAGGAGATATCGAAGCCGACGCCGCCAGCCGAAACGACGCCCCCGGCATCCGCATCGAACGCGGCGACCCCACCGATCGGGAATCCATAGCCCCAGTGTGCGTCCGGCATCGCGTAGACCGCCCCGACGAGGCCAGGCAGCAGCGTGACGTTGCGCAGCTGCGTGTAGACCTTGTCGTCCATTTGCAGGATCTGCTCACGATCGCCATACAGGATGCCGGGCACGGTCATCGGCCCACGCTGCGGGATGCGCCATTGATACTCGCCGTCCTGTTGGAGTCGGTTCAGATCCATGGTCTCTCTTCGCCACTTGACGCTGCGCCGCGACGCATCGCGGCGCTAGACGTCGACCACACAGTTCGCGTGCCAGCGGTTTCTTGCGTCCTTCGCGACAGACAGCGCCGTGAATGTCGCTCCCTTGATTTCGACGGCTGGCTGATGGCGCGCGCGGTCGATCGCCTCGCCGCAAACGCTTGCGGACAGCGTGTGATCACGCAGACGTACGTCCCAACGACAAAACAACATTTGCCGTGTAGCCATCTCGTAAATCAATGCGTTCAACCAGTCGACGAGCAGCACCGCGTCGTCAGGCGCAGAGCACTCGACGTCGATCGACTCGCGGCACTCGACGAGACTCGGGTCGGTCACGACCGCTGTCAGAGCCTCGGCGATGGTCGCGAAAAGTCCTTCCCTGCTCGACGCCGTAGCGGAAAGGCCGATGTCCGCGTCGTGTTCCAGCAGTTGCCAGTGCCGAGGTGCCATCTGTTTTTCGCTGACTACACCGAGTCCTCGTCAGCCGGACGGAGCGTGACCGAACCGCGAAACGGCGTTCCGGTCGATCATCTCTTCGCTGCGAGACATCGATCAGGATGCTGTCGCCATCCGGCAGTATCGACGGTACCGCTTCACGATACGGATACCGCAAAGGTCTCTGCCTGACAATCCGGGCTAGTACCTAAGCTGCCGGATGCGGGCTGCAGGAGGCCGCGGTCGGACATCTCGCGATTGCAGTCAGGGAGAATGGTGGGCCCCCGGGGACTCGAACCCACGACGACCGGGATCACAACCCGGGGCTCTACCAACTGAGCTACGCCCACCACGGTATTCAAATTGTACTGCGGCTTGCGCCGCGTTCGCATTACCTGTGCGAGGTAATGGTGCGCCCGGCAGGATTCGAAACTGCGACCGCCGACAGTGGCGAACAATGAGTAACGCCAGTCGAAGAACCCAGATTGAAACAAGTCGTTGACAGCTTCAAGTATTCTCTCCGTTAATCATCAGTTTCTGCTGATACGCTGTTTACAGGATTCATTCACCCGTCCGTTGTA